>JBILFE010000025.1:0-12601 GCA_044351705.1 Luteolibacter sp.
GAGGCGCACAACAGCCGGACGCCGCTGTCGTTCGACACGCTGGCGCGGTTCCGCCCGAGCGGCATCCTCGAACTCACGGCCACGCCGGATACCACGAACACGCCCAGCAACGTGCTGCATAGCGTGTCCGCAGCGGAACTCAAGGCGGAGGACATGATCAAGCTACCGATCCAACTGGAGACGATCCCGGATTGGCAGAAGTGCCTCGCCACGGCCATCGACTGCCGCGAGCAATTGCACGAGGCGGCGCGGCGGGAACACAACGCCGGCGCGAAATACCTGCGCCCGCTGGTGCTCATCCAGGCGCAGGCGCGGCGGGCTGGAGTGGAAACACTCGATGTGGCGGCGGTGAAGAAGGAACTCATCGATAACCACAACATCCCGGAAAAAGAAATCGTAATCGCCACTGGCGAGGAGCGGGGATTGGAACAGTTAGAGAAAGATCACGAGGGCGGCATTCTTTCGCCGAAGTGTCCGGTGCGTTTCGTGCTGACCCAGCAGGCGCTGGCGGAAGGCTGGGACTGCGCCAGCGCCTACATTCTCGTGAGCATGGCGGGTGTGAAGAGTTCGACGGCGGTGGAGCAGTTGTTAGGGCGGATCCTGCGCCAGCCGCAGGCGGCCAAACGGGCGACGCCGGCCCTGAACCGATGTTATGCTTATGTGGTCTCGGATGATTTCAGCAGCACGGCGAACGCCTTGCGGGACCGCCTGGTGGAAGGCGCGGGATTCGAGACTCGGGAAGCCGCCTCATTCGTCACGGCGGGCCGCACGGAGCAAGGGAAACTGGACATCGGATCGGGCCGCATCGCCATCACGCCGGTGGATGTGAACCTGCCGGAGAAGCCGGACCTCAAGGATTTGCCGAAAGCCACCAAGGCGAAAGTCACCTGGGACGCGAAGAAAAACGTGCTGACGATATCCAGTCCGCTCACCGCGGAGGAAACCGAGACACTCAAGAGCAGCGTGATCTGGGAGGCCTCGAAGGAACTCATCGAGCAGGCGGGCGTGGCCAGCCGGACGAAGGCGGTGACGGTTTTCCAATCCCCCTCGGAACGCGGCATCGATTTCCGCGTGCCGCAACTGGCGGTGATGGTGCATGGCGAGTTGGTGCTGTTCGACGATCCCGAGGTGCTGGATTATCCGTGGGACCTACCGACCGGACATGCCGCGCCTGATGACGATTTGCTGAGACAATTGGATCTGGCAAATACAGTTAGAGACGGCGGCATGATCGATATCGACGAGGGCAAGGTGAAGGTCCGTTTCATGGCGGAATTGCAGCGCGACCTGGGCCTGGCCTACCGCCCGGAGCATTGGACGGAAGCGCGGCTCGCGGCATGGATTTGCCGCAACCTGCCGGACCCCTACACGACGCATGCCAGCAAGAATGCCTTCGTTTCCGCGTGGCTGGGGAACTTGCTCCAACAGGATGACTACAATCTGGGACGCGCAAACCGGCAGAAGTTCCTGGTCCGGCAATTGATCGAAGCCCAGATCAAGGGCCTGCGCAAAACCGCGGTCCGGCAAGCCTATCAGAAAACGTTGTTCGGAGACGACCGCGCCGCGCGCATCAAGGTGGACGGCAGTTATAGTTTCGAGTTCCATCCGGATACCTACGCGCCGGACCGCGATTACGACGGGCGATTCGGCGAAGCGGATTTCCAACACCACTACTATCCTCGGATCGGCGACTTCGATTCGAAGGAGGAATACCTGTGCGCGTGCGAGTTGGAAAAATGGGCAACCCGCGGGAGGATCGACTTCTGGGTGAGGAATCTTGTTAGGAAGCCGTGCAGTTCGTTTTACCTCCAGACCGCAGAAGGACGGTTCTATCCGGATTTCGTTTGTCGCCTGCCGGACAAGAAGCTCCTCGTGGTGGAATACAAGGGCGCCGACCGCTATGCCGCCGCCAAGATGGATCGGGACATGGGAGAATTGTGGGCGCAACTCAGCGAGGGCAAGTGCCGCTTCGTGATGGCGACGGACAAGAAGTGGGGTGGGATCGAGGAGATGTTGAAATGAATGGGAAGCCTTGTAGCGGGGCTCTGTGAGCGCCGATGCCATTGGCCAGATGCTTCGGCATTTCATTGGCACCACTGCGCCAGCGACGGTCATAGACCGCCGCTACAGGAATCACCACTGCGCCAGCGACGGTCATAGACCGCCGCTACAGGAATCACCACTGCGCCAGCGACGGTCACAGCAGGGCGAAGTGTAAAGCGCTACCCCTTGTTCCCCTCGCTTTCACCAGGCCGCAGCAGGACACGCTGTCTGGCGGCACCCTGAGGGATGTTCTTCATCAGGGAGTCCTGGCCAAACCTGTATGTGGGGAGTTCACTCTAGCGCCCGTGCCGCTTGGACCCTTTGGTCGTGCTCCGCTTCGGCCACGCCTTGCTCGACAAGTTGCGCAGCCTCGCTACGCCCCTCGTCATCCTCATCTTCGGGGGGGGAATCCGGTATCTGGAATCCTGCGGAGCCGGGCACGGGGTTCCAGTGCTCGTCTTCAGGCAGCGCTTCCTGCATCGTCTGCCGCGGGTCCTGCTCCTGTCCTCCAGTCAATTCCCGTTTGGCCTCATTCCAGTCGGCACTCGACATGACTTGCGCGGAACGTCCATTGATCACAGCCAGTTCCACCGCACGCGCCCTCACCATTTCTGGACTCACTGCGCCAAAACCGGTGAAATTCTCAGATATTATACCTTTGTTGAGTGGGTTCTTTTTCATATCAATAGTTAATGGCAATCGTTTCTCAACCGGGGCCGCTGCCGCACGAGTTGCTATTGCGGTGCCTATTTGGCACTCCCGCACAGTCCCCGGTGGCAATGCCAGTTATCACCATGCCGAGCAATCGGTGATTTCGCCTTGGGGTCAAACCCTACTTCGGCGATGCCGGCGGCTAACCTAACTGACAACCTCGGTGCCGATGCCGCCATCGGTGAAAATTTCCAACAAAAGCGCGTGTGGCAGGCGGCCATCGACGAAGTGGACCTTGCGCACACCGGCGTTGAGAGCATCCACGGCGGAGCGGATTTTCGGGATCATCCCACCGGAGATGGTGCCATCGGCAATCAGGGCCTCGGCCCCGGCGCGGGTTACGGTTTTGATCAACGATGCCGGATCGGCGGGATCGGCCAGCAAGCCGGGCACGTCTGATAGATAGACCAACTTGGCGACGCGCAGTTCCTTGGCGAGGGCGGCTGCGGCGAGATCCGCATTGATATTGAGCGGATGGCCGGTGCCGAGCTCGGCTGCCAACGGGGAAATGACCGGCATGATGCCGGCGCCCAGCGCCGCATCCATATGCGCCAAGCGACAGCCGACGACCTCACCGACGCGACCCAAATCGACCCGCAGGCCCTGCGCATCGGTGCCCTTGATTTTCTCGCCAATGAAAACATCGTTGCCGGGAATGCCCACCGCCTTGCCACCAAATTCGCGGATCAGGCGTACCAGGCCGGGATTGATTTCGTCCGACAAAACCCGCGCCACAATCGCGATTGCCTCGGCGGTGGTCACACGGAAGCCTCCGACAAACTTGGCCTCCAACCCGGCCGCCGCCATCGCGGCGGAAATGGCTTTGCCGCCGCCGTGAACCACGATGGGGTGGATGCCGGCCACTTCAAGAAACACGATGTCACGCATGACCTCGGCCACCAACCCGGGATCTTCCATCGCCGAGCCCCCCATTTTGATGAGAAAGGTCTTGCCGCGAAATGCTTGCAGATAGGGCAGTGCCTCAATGAGTGACTTGGCTTTTTCGATGGGGGCCATGGGAGACTGGGGGAGGGGAGACGAGGGGGGATTGAAGATGGCGGATAGGAGATAGGAGATAGAAGATAGAAAGATCGCTCAGACGAGCCGAAGTTTATCGGCGGGTGCCATTTTAGCGACGTTTTTTTCTAGCAGCCGCACCCTTGGCGGGCTTGCGCGGCAGCGTTTTCGGCGCGGGCTGGGCGCTTTCCTTCACCGGCGGAGTGACTTCCTTCACCGGCGGAGTGACTGCCATTACCGGAGCGGTGACCTCATTGACAGGCCGAAGGGCGGTCGACACCGGCGGCACAACCCCGGCCGCAGCAGAGTGCGTGACGAGCCCCGCCGGGATTTTGAGCGCTGGGTTCCAAGGCATGATGGACCTGGCCAGGGCAGCCGTCAGGATGGCCGCCAGCAACGGGATACCCGGCAGCCAAACCTGCGCAAAACCCACGGCAAGCCATTGGGAAAACACACAAACGGCCGCAGCCAGACCGAGGCCAAGCCACCGCTGGAAGCGCGACAATCCCGCAACCATGGCTAACAGAACGGAAGTTAACAGCAGCAACGTCACTTCCCAAGCACGCGCCAACCTGTGGTAGTTCCTAGGCGGACCGAGTCCGGCATCCGATCCGATGGCGGCCATGGCCGACGCCAAGGATGCTGAAAACCTCCGGGTGGCACGCGGCGCGGTGCTTTGGTCATCGCGTAAAACGATCAGCCCCGGCGCCGATCCGGCGTTGATCAATGCCTCGGCGGAGACCTCGGCGCGTGCCACGACCGGCTTGATCGGCAACGCCATGCGCCCGTAGGCATCAATCGGCACCACCGGCCCCGCCGGCCCGAGTTGGAGGAACTCTCCGAGTTTCACTTGGACCCCGTCCAGCGGCAGATCATAGCTGACCAGCATGGCCAGTAGCGGAAATGCCAGGACCACGCGATCCTCGTCCTGCCAGCGCGCCAGAAGCGGCAACAAGCTGCCGTCGTCGCCCGGTTCGGCCTCGTCCAATGAGGAGAATCCCGCCAAGGCCGCGTCCCCTCCGAAAATCACATCTGGAACCGCCACCCGGTTCACCACCGGCAATTTTGAAACATCCCCCTGGATGGCACCCGGTGCCAACGCGGCACGGCGCATGGAGGCTGGCATCGGCTGGCGCACCGCACCCCGCGCGAGGGGCGCGGCATGAACGGTCTTCTCAAAATCTTTGAGCACCATTTCCAAACCTTTCAGCGCAATCGCATCCGGTTGGTCCCATGCCAGAACCGCCCCAATCGCCAAACGTGACTGCCCGAGTCGCTGCAGATTTTTCAACACCACGGCCAAATCCACCGGCGAGGGCGGCGAGTCTTGGAAAAACCGCCCCGCCCCGCCACCTGGATCGTCGCCGATGGATACCACCACCGGCGCCTTGCGGGCATCCATCCGGGATTTCCCCTCAACCGTGCGCAACGACCACGGCGCCTCAGCCGGCCCCTTGGCCGATAAAAAATAGGGCGGCTTGACATAGCTGCGGATCACCCTGGCAAATGCCGCATGCTCAAGCTTCGTGCCCGCAAGCCCAAGCCAACAGCCAAACCCGCTGCCGACCGCTACCAGCAATACCAAGCCCCGACGCTGGAAGAAACCCGGCACCATAAAAATCAGTGAATCGCCGCCAATACCGGCACCAGGGCGGCTTCCAAGGGCGTCCCCTGCGTGACCTCCTGAAGCAGTCGCGCGGCGGTGGCAATGTGCGGCCGATACCACTCGTCCCCCCGCTTGTGGATAATCTTGGCGTACGCCCCCAGCGCCTGCATCAGGCGTTGGGCGGCACATTCATGAAACAACCTGAGTTCGGGCCGCTCATCGGAAATGTCCTCCCACAGCCCCATCAACATCTCGCGCTCCGCAGGCGTGTGATCCATGTACGGATCAAACACCAACGACGCAATGTCGTACTCCTGCCGCCCGCGGCGCAGCCCTTGAAAATCGATGAGCCACACCTGACCGTCCTTCACCATTAGATTCTGCGATTGAAAATCCCGGTGCACCAAATGCCGCGACACCTTGCCAAGCCGCTCCGCCAACTCCTTAAACGCCGGATTGTTCCGCAGCGCGCCCGCATCATGCCCAAGATGGGTCTCCACCAAAAACTCAAAAAAATACTCTTGCTCCCAGCGGTACAGCGCCGCATCAAACGGCGGCATCAGCACAAAATCCTTCTCCGGCTTCGCATAAAACAGGCGGTCCACCTGCTCCAGCGCCGAGCGATAATACGGCAGGCGGTCCTCAAACGCAGAGCCCTTGAACGAGAATAAATCCACATCGCCCAAATCCTCGATCAGCACCACGTGGCGCTTGGTGTTCTCATGTAGAATCGCGGGTACCCGCAGCCGGCACTTCTTCAGGAAATGACCCACCGGGATATATTGCTCGTTGTCCTCCCGCTCATCCGTCCAATGAATCCCAATGAACGGCTCATGCACCTTGCTCTTCACCCGCAGGATCGTCCTCCCCGAGGCCCCCCGCTGAATCGGCTCCAGAGTTACGGAAACGGTCGGATCCACGCCAAGATATTGGCGCACAGTGGAGAGAATCGCATCAGTCGGCATAGGCGCCGCGTTCCTATCACGGCGAACTGACCCCCGACAAGCCAAATTCCCATCATCCTTTGGTATAATGGCATGCAATGTTTCAATCCGCACCCTGCCCCGGCAGTGCTCAGCCAAAGGCCTTGAGAAAACCCACCTCGATGGCCAACGCTTCGAAGGCATTGGTCTCGAGCGTGCGGCGCAGCGACTCGAGCGCCTCCATGCGTTGCAGCAGCCGGATGGCACTTTCCGCATCCGCGATGGGGCGCAGTTTGGGAGCGGAGTCTGGAAAATCCAAGCCCCCGGCCTGGGTTTTGAGGCGGAGCAGGTCGGCCATCCAAGCCAGCAGCACATCGAACAAGCGGTTGCGGGAATCGAGATATTCGGCCTGCGCCGCCGCTTCGTGAAACACCTTGCGCTCCTTGAGCCAGGCGCCATCGGTGGCATCGCGATAAGCGGCGATTTCCTCTTTCTCCGCCGCTGCTGCCGCCGCATCCGCCGCCGCGCGCTGTTGCGCCAGATACCCCACGAAGGTTGCTTTGAGATGCATGGCGGACACCGGCGTGCCGAAACCGCGGGTGGCGGCCAGGTTGAGCGCATTGACCAATTCGGCTCCGCCATCCGCCAATAACGGCCGTCCACCTAACAAAGAAATGCGCACGCAGCGCGAAAGGATCGTCGGCAACAACCGTTGCGGATTGGCGGTGAGCAACAACAGCAGGGTTCTTGGCGGCGGCTCTTCCAGCGTTTTCAAAAACGCATTGGAGGCCTGGTCGTTGAGCCGATCCGCCTCGGTGATGACTCCTACCTTGCAGGCGCCGCCTGGTGCCGCGAGATGCAGCGTGCGTTCCAGGTCGCGGATTTCATCCACCCCGATGCGGCGGGATTTCATCCGCGGCCGCAGCACGCGCACCCAACCACTTTCCAATTCATCGAGCGGCGGCACCACCACGGCCACCGGCTCCCCAAACAAATCAAAGCCGGCACCCGCCTGTGTGCTTCCATCGACCAGTTGGATCAGGCGTGCTGCGAGGTTTTCTTTGCCGCAACCGACCGCGCCGGTGATCAAAAACGCGTGCGCCAGGCGAGCGCGCTGATGTGCCGCTGAAATCAATTCGAATGCCCGCTCGGTGGTGTACGCCATGCGCGGTCATGGTGGCTGCCCATCCCTGCGGTGCAACCAGAAATGACAGTTTGCCCCGAGAATGTTTGCTGGACACGAGCCGGCGCCTGTTTCACCATTCCGCCCATGGACTCACCCACCCCCTTCGCCCCCCGCGGCAGCAAAGCCGAAATCGAGGAAGGCAGCGCGTTCTGCCCGAAATTCGCCGCCGATGGCCTGATCCCGGCCCTCGCCATGGATGCCACCACTCGCGAACCCCTGATGCTTGCCTACATGAACGCGGAATCCCTGCGCCGCACCTTGGAAATCGGTGAGGCCGTCTATTGGTCCCGCTCCCGCAGTGAATTCTGGCATAAAGGAGCCACTTCCGGCCACATTCAACGCATCGTGGAGATCCGCACGGATTGTGATCAAGACGCGCTCATCCTGTTGGTCGAGCAAGTGGGGGCCGGTGCCTGCCACACGGGCCGAGGCTCCTGTTTCTACCGCCGCGTCGTCACCGATCCCGCCTCGGGCGTCGCTCATTTGGTCTCCACCGGCTCAGAATTGACCTTCGATCCGGAAAAAGTTTACGCAAAACCGCACATTGGATGAATTTCGCAGTTGCAATTGTCGCCAACATCACCTAGCTCTGCCGCCCCGTCAACGTGGTCGCGCCGACCACCACTCTGCAAACCGTATCAATTTCCCGCGAAGGAGGCCCCCATGGACATCATTAAAAAAATCGAGCAAGAGCAAATGAAACAAGATGTGACCGACTTCAATATCGGTGACACCGTCAAGGTTCACACCCGCGTCGTCGAAGGCGGCAAGGAACGGGTCCAGATTTTCGCAGGCATCGTCATTGCCAAGCGTGGCAGCAGCGTCAACGCCTCGTTCACTGTGCGCAAGATCTCCTACGGTGAAGGAGTTGAGCGCGTGTTCCCGGTCCATACCCCGCGTATCGCCAAGATCGAAGTGACCAACAAGGGCAAGGTCCGCCGCGCCAAATTGCACTACCTCCGCAAGCGCGTCGGCAAACGCGCCCTCCTCGTCAAAGCCGAGGGCTGAGCCGCACGAAACCTCTCCGACACCCCGCCCTCACCGGCGGGGTGTTTTGTTTTCTGCGCGGTCCCGTCGCTTTCGGCTTTGCGCAGCCCATGGATCACATCAATATCCGGGCGTGCGTGTGCCACTCCTCCTATCAATTCTGCTCGCCTTGATCCTTCCCGTCGGCGTCGGCTGGCTCGGTACCCGCAAGATGGATTTTCTAACGCCTCCGTCGACCGCGCAAATCGCCGTGATCCGCCAACAATCCGAGGCCGCGCTGAGCCGCCCGCAAATCCAAGCGCCACAACCGGTCAAACAAGCCGCCCCGGAGCCGCCCGTCCCAGCCCCTGAGAAAAGGCCAGATCCCGCAGGCGAAAAAAATGATGTGCCTCCCAGCCCGAGTCTGAACACCTACGCCGAACTCGCCGCCAAGGGCAGCCGGCACCTCATCGAGTTGGCCACACTGTTGGAAAACGCCGGCGAGTTTCCCCGCGCGCTCGTCGCTTGGGAACGCGTTATCGATTCCGCCACTCCCAATCTCCGCCAAGCCACCGCCGCCATTGCCGCGATCAAACGCCTGCGCGCCAAAGTCCCCCTTTGGAACAACAACCCGGCCACCGCCATCCCCATCGTCATTAACGCCAGCTCCTCCTCCAAACTCGATAAATCACTCAAACCCGCCGTCGAGCAGGCCGCGCACGACCTCCAACGCGCTTCCTCCGGCATCATGCTTGTCACCACCAACGTCAGCATCCCCCGCAAGACCAGCTCCAAAAACGCCCCTGCCACAGTCGAACTCTGGCTCACCGGACCGGACGACAAATCCTCCTCCACCCCGACGCTCTCCTTCACGGTTACCAAACCCGAGGATCTGCAGGCCGACGTCCTTGCCAGGATTTTCCGCATCACCAGCAACCGCCTTGGACAAAACCACGCCTTCACCCCGGTCCCCCCCATGGCCAAAGACGAGGCCGCCCTTTATGCACTCGCCTTCCACATCACCCGCCTCCGCTGGCAGGAGTTTGCGCTCTCACTCAACGCCCCCAAAGCCGCGCGCCCTGAAAAAATCGACAAGCCGGCTGCTACCCCGTCGCGGCGGCGGCGGAGATGACCCATCCTGTTCAATTAAGAAATTCGAGCCGCAGATGGACGCGGATGAACACAGATATATCAGAAAACATCTCTTGCCCCTCACCGGATAAGCCACCTGCCAGCAGGCCTCAGACCCGTCTGGCCGTGTGGATGGCCACGAGTGTGGCGGTGTTTGTGCTGTTAGGATCGCTGCTGCTGGTGTTGGCCTTCGAACGCCACCTCGACCATGAGGCGCGCCGCGCGTTCGAGAGCCTGGCACGGGTCAATGCCGGATTTCTCGAACGCACCCGCCTCCCGCAAAGCGAGGTCATGGCCGCACAACTTGGCGAAATCATCGGCGCTCGCGTGTTCTTCTGGCACCCCTCTAGCGGCCGCGTGCTCGGCAATGCCGCCGACACCGTGCCCGCTGCCGCCTTGCGCATGAACTTCAACGGCAATGTCAACGTGCTGCCAGATGGCAGTTGGATGATAGGGCTGTTAGGACGCGATGGCATGCGCGTCATTTTCCTGCGCTCCGCGGCAGACCGCGTGTTGGCCATGGATCGGGCCGACACCTGGTTGGCCCTCGGCATGTTCTGGGTGTTGTCATTGGCCCTCGGTTGGTGGCTCGCCCAACAAGTCACCCGCCCCTTGCGCTCGTTGGCCGAATCGCTGCCCTTGGTGGGCACCGATGCCGATCTGCCAGCACTGCCGGTCGCACGCCGTGATGAGATCGGCCAGCTAGCCCAAACCCTCACCCGCACCCACGACTCGTTGCGCCGCGAACGCGAACGCCGCCGCACTGCGGAACGCCATGCCTTGTTAGGCAGGATGGCCACCAGCCTGGCTCATGAAGTGCGCAACCCGGTGGCGGCCATCCGGCTCCACGCCCAATTGTTAGAATCAGCACCTCCCGAGGAAGCGGCAATCTCGCGGCGGCTGATCGAAAGCGAGGCGGAACGGATCGAGGGCTTGGTGTCGCAGTGGTTGAACCATGCCAAGCCGGCACCGCCGGTGTTGGCGGCAGTGGACGTGGCCGCGGCGGTGCGGCAGGCGCTGCATTTGATGGAACCCCAGGCCCGCCATGCCGGAGTGGTCATCGCCTGTGCTGAATCCACCGGCACCACCCCGCTCTTGATCCTTGCGGACCGCCACCGGCTGCAACAGGTGTTAGGCAACCTCCTGCTCAACGCGGTGCAGGCCATGCCCGGCGGCGGCAGGGTGACCGTGTGGGTGTGCGATGCCGGTGCCCAAGTGGAAGTGATCGTCGAGGATGAAGGGGCGGGCTTCAGCGCCTCCGCGCTCGCCAAACTCGGCGAGGCGTTTTACTCCGAAAAAGAGGGTGGCATGGGTTTGGGCTTGGCGGTGGCAAAAGACATTTGCGAGGCGCATGGTGGCAGACTTGCCGTCGAAAACCGTGACGGCGGCGGCGCCAGGGTGCATGCCGTGTTCGCCAAAATCCCGCCTTGCCAGCCTCACCCTGAATCCCCCGCCGCCGCCCACTCATGACCGCCCGCCCGATCCTCATCATTGAAGACGAACACGCCCTTGGCACCGCCTTGTCGTTTCTGGTGCGGCGCATGGGACACCTGCCCACCTTGGTGGCTTCCGCCGCGGCCGGTTTGGCCGCCGTGGATCAGACCGCCTTCGCGGCCGTGGTCCTCGATATCGGACTGCCAGACATGAGCGGACTCAAGGTGTTGGAAATTTTGCGGCAACGCGGCACTTCCATTCCGGTGCTGGTGATGACCGCCCACGCCACCTTGGACCACGCCATCCATGCCCAAAAATCCGGTGCCACCGCCTACCTGACAAAACCCCTCGACTTGCGCCGCTTCGAACAAACTTTGGGTGCCATGCTGGCCAGCGGCTTGCCACTGGCGGACACCACCACCACAGGCCTCGAAACCCGCGCGGCGACCTTGATCGGCTCGGCCCTGTGCCTGCGGGATACCTTTATCGGCATCGCCCGTGCCTGCGCCGGTGACGTGCCCGCCTTGATCACCGGTCCGAGCGGGTCGGGTAAAAGCCTGACTGCCGCAGTGATCCATGCCCACAGCCCGCGCGCCAGCCAAGCCCTGCGCTTTCTCGCCTGCTCCAGCCTGGCGGATGCCGCGGAAATCGAACTCAGCACCGCCGGCACCATTGTGTTAGAAGAGGTGACCGAACTGGCTCCCGCCCTGCAAACCCGCCTCGCGGCATGGCTGGCTAACACCTCTGGCTCGCGTCCGCGGCTGTTGGCAACGACCACCCACAATCCAGGTGCAGCCGTGCACGACGGCAGCTTGCAGCAAGATCTGTATTACGCCTTGGCCACTCTAACCATTCCACTGCCACCCCTGCGCGAGCGCAGCGGTGACATCCCGGCACTGAGCGCGTTTTTTGTGGGCGTGCGCGGTGACGCCCCGGCCCCGCAACTGACCTCACCGGTCCTCGCCGCCTTGCAAGCGTACCCGTGGCCCGGCAACGTCCGCGAATTGCGACACGTTTTGGACTATGCGGTGACCATCAGCGGCGGCGGCCCCGTCTTCCTGAGTCATCTGCCTGCCCACGTCGCCGATGCCGCCGGCCATGGCGAGGCCGCCCCTGCCCCTGGCGAACTCGAAGCCGCCCTCGGCCGCTGGCTCGACGCCGGCTTGGCCTTGCCGGAAAATGAGCGCCCCGACTATGATGCATTGTTAGATAGGATCGAGGCCGTGATGCTGCGCTATTTGTTGGAAAGATACGAGAACAAGCCGACCCATCTGGCGGCCAGCCTGCGCATCCACCGTGCCACCCTGCGCCAGAAGCTGCGCCGCGTCGGCTTGCAGCGGGGAGAGGAGTAGGTGGTTCGGTGTTTCGGTGTTTCGGTGTTTCGGTGTTTCGGTGTTTCGGTGTTTCGGTAAAAGAGAAAGGGTCAGTCGCTTCGCACCGGATCTTTCGCTTCTTTCTTCAGAACTCAGCATTCGACCTGACAATGGCCACGGGGGCGAGCAAGTTCAATTCCCTGATATTGGGGTAAATCGCGGCAAAGAAACCACTGAGGAACTGAGTACCACTGAGAACACTGATCATTAA
>JBILFE010000504.1:0-3605 GCA_044351705.1 Luteolibacter sp.
GCGGTCTTTCAGGTCGGGCCGCTCGACCAGGGATTCTGGCCGGACGGGCTTTACACCGCGCCCACCGACGCGGCGCTGCGCTTTGACGTCGCGGAGACCAAGCGCCTCGGCTTCAACTGCACCCGCAAACACATCAAGGTCGAACCGGACCGCTGGTACTACTGGTGCGACAAGCTCGGGTTGTTAGTCTGGCAGGACATGCCCAGCGTCAACTCCTACCTCGGCAAGCAGCCGAATCGTCCGCAAATCGACGCGCCGCAGTTCAAGACCGAACTGATCAGGATGGTTAGAAACCACTGGAACAGTCCCGCCATCATCATGTGGGTGGTTTTCAATGAATCCCAAGGCCAACACGACACCGAGACATTGGTTGCGGAGGTCAAAGCCCTGGATCCCTCGCGGTTGGTTAGCAATGCCAGCGGCGGGGCCGACAAGAACTGCGGCGACGTGATTGACATACACGCCTACCCCGGCCCGGATTCGCCCAAGCCGGAAGCCAACCGCGCGGCTGTGTTAGGTGAATTCGGCGGGCTGGGATTGCCTGTGGACGGCCACATTTGGAGCCAGAAAACCTGGAGCTATGAAGGTGCCAAAAACACCGAGGACCTCACCAGCGGGTATGAAAAACTCCTCGCCAAAGCCTGGGAACTGAATGCCAGCGCCGGTCTCTCCGCCGTGATCTACACCCAGATCACCGACGTCGAAACCGAATGCAACGGCTTGTTAACCTATGACCGTGATGTCAACAAGGTGATCCCGGAGCGCGCTGCGGCCGCAAATACCGGCAAGCAGCCGCAGCCACCCGCAACCAAGTAAGCGGCACCTGGTCTCACGGTGGTATCGTCTCGCCGGATTGGCTTGGCGTGGGTTCCTCGAGGTGCTTGATTTTCCCGGCGACCTCGGCGGCCTTGTCGGCTTGTTTGGCCGCCTCATACGCGCGCTGCAAGCCGAGCAAGGCCTCCAGGTTGTTGGGAAAGGCGGCCAGGGCCTCGTTAAACGCCTCAAGCGCCTTGGCGGAATCTTTTTCCAACAAATAATAATAGCCCAGCCGCGCCGCCATCGGGGAGAGCACCAGCGGTGGATAGAGCATCACGGCGGGGCGTTGGCGATCCGCCGCGGCACGAAACCAATTGTAGGCCGAGCCGCGGATGGCTTTGGGGCCGGCCAGGGCGAGGCGTCCGCGCACTTCGCTGGCGAGCATCTCCAGCGCGCGGAACGAGCGGTTCCACGCCGAGCGCTCCCCACCATTGTTAGCGGCAGCTTGGGCTTTGGCCATCTGCTCGCCATGATAGGTCATGGCCTCAACCACGGCTCTGGCCTCCTCGGATTTGCCATCGTCCAACAAGCGCTGGGCTTCAAGCGCCAGGCGCAAGCCATCAATCCCCCAGTAGGCCAGGCATTCTTCGTGATAGGGTTTGATGGCGGCGGGCGGGGGCAGCGCGGCCAGCGCCAGGGCCGCATCGCCGGGCTTGCCGCGTTGCATCAACAAGCGCGCGGGAAGCGTGACCCCTTCCCAGAGCAGCATCCGCGCCCCGTCCGATGACGCTTGCGCCTTGTCCAGCGGGGTGCCGGCCAACTTTTGGGCCGCCGCATACGCGGTTTCAAAATCCCCCTTGGAGGCCAGGGCCACGGCGTGATAGGTTTCCGCCTTCACCCACTCCGGACAATCCGCATAGGTGGCTTTGTTCAATTTCATCCACCGTTCGTACCCCGCGCCGGCCTGCCCGAAAGCCGCCGCCGCCGCGGCAGGCTCGCCACAGCGCCACTCGTAGTGGCCCAGGAGGTGCACGTATGGCGGATAATCCGGCACCATCTGGCAGAGCTTGCGGGCGAGGTCCAGCGAGGGTCTCAGGTCGGGGGCCTCAGCGCGCATGAGCAGCAGCGCATTGAGTGGCAGAGGGCTGTCCGGATGCGCTTTCATCAACGCCGTTAGATCGGCCTCGGCCTGTTGTTGGCCCGGCGTGATGGCACCGGTTTCATCATAGCCGGTGCGGCCGAATAATGCGGCAAACACCCCCGCCTGAATCGAATTGGGAAACTTTTTGGCGACCTTGCCAAAGGCGTCGGCGGCGGATACCGGCCCCTCATCCAAATATTTGACCAGTCCATAAGCGTATCCCCGCTCCAGATCGCTGCCCTGGCCCCGCTCTAACAAATCAAACATGCGCTCCGCCGCGGCATTGCGGGCCTTGCCGGTGGCGGGGCTGGGCACCAGCAGGGACATCACCATGCCCCAATGTGCCAGCAAGCACTCCGGATCCTCGCGCATGGCCAGCGCGAAATGCCGGCTCGCCTCGAATTCCCAGCCGCCATGCAGGTGATTGAGCCCTTGATTGACCGCCGACTGCGCCGCGTTGGTGGTGGCCGTCACCGCCAATTTGATGCCGCCATGGAAGACCCAAGGGGTGGGTTTGCCCATGGCCCTGACTGCAGGCGGGATCGCGTCCTCGAGCGCTGGAATATCCTTGCCATGAGCCACTCCGCAAAGCCCGGCGGCGATCCAAATCAGCAAGCATTTGTGCATGCGGCGAGGATTCCACGATCGCACCAAATCTCCAAGAAAAATGACGCTGGCCTAGTCGCCGGGCAGCAGCTAGTCTCCCGGCCATGAACCTTGGCATCATTGGTTGTGGCAAAATGGGGACCGCCCTGGTGGCGGGCGCCTTGCGTGCGGGTGTGGTCAGCGCGCCTCAAATCATCGGTTGTGATCCTGCGCCCGCCGCACGCGAGGGCTTTGTCCAAGCCACCGGGGCCACCGCCACGTTGACCCCGCGCGAACTCGCCGCTGGCTGCGATGTCATCCTGCTCTGCACCAAACCCCACGATGTCGCGGCCGCCCTGCGCGAAGCCGCCATCGCCGCCGCCGGCCAACCCCGCTTGATCATTTCCATCGCCGCCGGCATCACCCTGAGTACCTTGCAACAGGCATCACCGGAAAATTTCCGCATCATCCGAGCCATGCCTAACACCCCGGCCCTGGTCGGCATGGGGGCCGCTGGGTACTGCCTCGGCAGCCGCGCCACCGCGGCGGATGCCGCCACCGCGCAAGCGTTGTTAGGATCGGTGGGGCTGGCCATCGAGGTGCCCGAGCGCCTGATGAATGCCGTCACCGGCTTGTCCGGCAGCGGGCCGGCTTACATATATCTGGTCATCGAAGCGCTCGCCGATGGTGGCGTGCGCGCCGGTTTGGCGCGTGCCGACGCTCTGCGCCTGGCCGCTCAGACCGTGTTAGGAGCGGCCGCCATGGTGCTTGAGACCAACGAACACCCGGCCGTCCTCAAAGACAAGGTCACGTCTCCCGGCGGCACCACCATTGCCGGCCTTGCCGAGCTGGAACGTCTGGGTCTGCGCGCCGCCCTCATCGCCGCGGTGGCTGCGGCCACCCACCGCGCCGGGGAACTCGGCAACCATTGAGTGTGAAAAATCCGCTTGCGTTCCGCAGGTGGCCCCCCCAACATCCTCGCACCCAAGGCGGCTTGGCGGAATTGGTAGACGCGCTCGACTCAAAATCGAGTTCTAACGAGTGTGGGTTCGAGTCCCACAGCCGCTACTTTGCCTCCTGCCGCACCATGCCACGCACCATCGGAATCATCGCAGGGAGTGGA
>JBILFE010000563.1:0-3235 GCA_044351705.1 Luteolibacter sp.
GTCCTGGGCACTGGCCGCCACCGCCCCCGCCGCCTCCCCTGCCCCGCCCCGCCAGGACCTGCTGCGCTTTGTCAATGGCGACCAGTTGCATGGGTCCTTCCAAGGCGTCAAGACCGGCCCGGTGGCGGTGTGGCAACGCCCTGACCTAACAGCACCGGGTGAGTTCAAGTCCAACCAGATCCAGAAAATCATCCTGCGCGCCGGCCGACCCGAGAAATCCAACGAATCGCTCACCCACATCGCGCTGGTCAATGGCGACCGCATTCCCGGCACCCTCAGCGCGCTCGATGACGAGACCTGCACCGTGGATACCTCCATCGCCGGCGTGCTCCACATCCCACGCAAAAACGTCGGTATGATTGCGCCGATGCCACTTGGCGGACGCGTGCTTTACCACGGCACGTATGCTGAGGACGGCTGGCTCATGACCCACCCGGATTTCCCCGATGGAATCCCGGAGCTCACGGCCGCCGCCAATCCCGCGCCCGACCCAGCACCGCCGATGCCCGACGCCGCCGGCGATGACGAGGCCGGGGAAGCGCCCGATCCCGTCAAAAACACCCCGATCCCACGCTGGGATTTTTCAGGTGCGGCGTGGTATTGGAATCACAAGCAGGGGGCCACCGCGCTGGTCCGCAAAACCGGCATGACCGAGCGCTCAATGCTCCGCTTCAATCTCGCTTGGCGCAGCCGCCTCATGCTCTGCATCGCATTCCACGCGGACTTCTCCCACCCCAAGCAGGCTGAACCTAACAAGGATGACAACCCCAGGGCCGCGGGCAATCTCAACGCCCTGGCCAATGCCAAAAAACGCGCGCTCATGAATCATCCCGGACCGGGGGATCCCTCGGCATTGCCGAAGTTGTTTGGCAACAGTTATGTGCTTCAGGTCAACTCGGGCTTCGCTATGCTCCTCCGTTGCGGCTATGATGCGGATGGCAAACCCACCATGGAACGCCTCCAAATCAACAACCCCAGCATCCGCCTGCCGGAATCCGGATCCGCCGCCTTCGACCTGCGCTGCGATCGCATCAAGGGCACCATCGTCCTGCATATCGATGGCGAGCTTGCCATGCAGTGGGACGAACCAGGCCGCGCCGATACCCCGCCCTACGCCGGTAAAGGCGCCGGCATCGGCTTCCTCGTGCAGATGGAAAATTCCCCGGTTAGAATATCCGACGTCGTCATCGCCGAATGGAACGGCATGCCGGATTCGGCACGCAGCATGCAGCTCGACGACCAGGACATCGTCCTGCTTGCCAATGGCACCGACCGCTTCTCCGGCAAAGTCGTCGACTTCCACGACGGCAAGCTCCGATTGCTCGGGAAATTCGGCGACTTCAGTTTTCCGCTCGACGCCATCGCCGAGGTGCGTTTTGCCAGCAACAGCCAGGCCAAACCGGAGCCATCCAACGACCCGCGCGTCATCGTCCGCCTTGATCCGATAGGCAATATCAGCGGCATACCCCTATCCGGTGATGCCGCCTCCCTCAAACTCCTCACCCCCTACGCCGGCACTATCAATATCAATCTCCAATCCGCCACTATCCTCGATTTTCAACCATCTAACAATCTTCTTGATGACTGGGACCCGCAATTCTAACAAGCAAGCCGCCGCCGCCCTCACCGTGTTGGTGTGCGGCGGGGCATGGTGCCTGCCGCTGGCGGCCGACGACCTGATGCTGGACGGGGCCGAGCGACTGTCCGGCACGGTCCGCACCATCAGCGAAGACGGCGCGGTGCTGCTGGAAACCCCGCTCGCACCGGACCCGGTCACGTTCAACGGTGATAGCGTTAGAAAAGTGGTGTTCAGCGAACAAACGGACAAGCCGGACGCGGCGACTGGCGCCATCACCCTGGTCAATGGGGATGTCATCCCGGGCGAAGTCGAGGCCATCGACTCCAACAACCTGACCCTGCTTTCAAGCGTCACCGGGCGCGTCGTTATCCCGCGCGCGTTGCTATATTCATTGCAACTCGGAGCCCACCAGCCGAGCGTCATCTATGCCGGACCGGATGGTCTCAATGGATGGTCCCGCGAGCCGTCCACCGCAGGCCACTGGACGTTCAGCAATGGCGTGTTCCACGTCAGGGGTGGCGGCAAAATCAACCGTAATTTCGAGTTACCACCGCGCTTCATCGTCCGCTTCAATCTGAGTTGGGATGCCGATCCCAACATCAAGTTCTACTTTGCCTGTGCCCCCGGCTTCGAGGAGCGCGAGCAGGACCGCTATTATTTGTCATTCAATGCCGCCGGCATGGAAATCAAGCGCGAGTCATCCAGTGGCAGACGATATACAACCATCACCACCCTCAACCGCCTGCCCCAACAATATCCCGGCAAGCAGTTGAAGATAGAAATCCGTGTGGATCGAACCGACAGGACGCTGCAACTCTATCTCAATGATGAACCGGAAGGCCCGTTCAGAGACATCTCCGCCAAGGCGCCGACTGCCAATGGGATCGGCTTTGAAAACATGACCGAAGAGGAGGGAACGCGGGTCCGGATCCACAACATCGATGTGCTCAACTGGAATCTCAAAGGCGAGCGCCGCCGCACCGAGGAACGCGGCGACACCACGCAGGATGTCCTGATCGGAACCAAGGCCGAGCGGTTCAGCGGCCAAATTCTGGAAGCAAAAAAGGGATCTGATGGCATGCTCTATGTTTTCAAGACCGCGTTTCAAGATGCGCCGCTGGAGGTGCCGGAGTCCGAGGTCGCCACGCTCTTCTTTGTCGCCAACAAGCAGGCCAATGCCAATGCCGCCGCCCCCCCATACATCCTCCAACTCCGCGCCAGCGGCTCGCTGCACGTCTCGTCCTGCGCGTTTTCCACCACCCAGGTCGAGGCCACCCATCCGTTGTTAGGTCGCCTGACGCTGCAGCGCGAAGGCGTCACCGCCCTGGAGCGAGTGACTCCAAAACCCAATGCTGCCAAAGAGCCATGAACCGCCTCCTCTCACTTGCCCTATTCGCATCCTCGCTGGCCATGGTGGCTGCGGGACCGGCGCCGGCGGTCATCCGTTTTGCTAACAAATCGGGGGATCAACTTGCCGGCACCCTACAAGCCATCACCTCCGATCAGGTGGTTTGGAATTCGCCGACCCTTGCCAAACCCACTCCATTCTGGCTCAAGCACGTGCTGGATCTGGCATTACCTGCGACGTATCCGGAGTTCAGTGCCACGCATGAGGTCACCCTTACGCTGACAAACGGGAATACCGTGCGAGGCCAG
>JBILFE010000075.1:0-9302 GCA_044351705.1 Luteolibacter sp.
CGTCTCAAATTCCGCCGGGTGATGGTCAAGGAAGTCGCGGTGGAAGCCCGCCCATCGTTGATTTTCAGCGGCCCCACCGGTCTCGATGGCTGGATCCAATCGCCCAAATCCCCCACCTGGACCTATGAGCATGGCTCCCTGCACACCACCGCCAAACAAGGCATCGGCAGAAATGTCAGCCTGCCCGACGCATGCAGCATCGGCTTCGACGTCGCATGGCGTGACGGCCTCATGCTCAATTTCGATTTTTTTTCCGATGATGCCGCCTCCGGCAATCCAGGCTGCGGCTATCAGATGAGTTGTGTTGGGGCCTCCGTCAACATTCGCAGGCACGACGCCGGGATGTCACTCGGCGATGCCGCCAACGTCCCGGAACTCAAGGAAAACGAAAAAGTCCGCTTGGAAGTGCGGGCCAGCCGCGCCAGCGGCAATCTTTGTTTGTATGTCAATGGCCGCTATGCGGCGCTGTGGAAGGATCCGGGTGCGGCCAAGGCAAAATCCGGCAAATCCATCCGCTTTGAACCTCGCGGCGACACCTCGCTGCGCATTTCCGCAATCAAGGTCAGCGAATGGGACGGCATCATGGAGGAATTGCCTGACGAAAACGCCGCCATGTTTGGCTGGCGCATGGGCGGCCAACGCATCCAAAACGGCCAACTCCTGCAAATGGGTAACGCCAATGAGGATGAACCCAAACCTGAACCCAAACCCAAACCCAAACCCGCCACTGACGGCCGCATGCTTTTGCGCAACGGCGATTCGATCGGTGGCGAGGTCGTTTCGATCCTCGATGGCTTCATCTCTATCAAAACGGAGTTTGCCGAGGTGAAGTTGCCGGTGGCCCGCGTCCGCAACATCATCCTCAAACCCGCCGCCCTCGAAGAACCCATCCGCCGCAACGGCGATGTGCGCGCCTGGTTCGGCGATGGCTCGGTCATGGTCTTCCGCCTCGAATCTCTAACCAAGGACTCCATCACCGGTCACAGCCAGACCTTCGGCACCGCCACCTTCAAACTCGACGCATTCAACCGCATCGAGTTCAACATCTACGACCCCAACATCATCGACATGCGCGCCAAGCATGACTGGTAGTGCATTACTGGATAGGAGCGAGCAAGCGTGCGGCCCGGCAGGCGGCCCGGAACAGGAACGGCCGCCCGGTGAAATCCTCGACCCTCGCCTCACGCGCATGCACGAAGTCCACCGCCAGCATGCGTGCGACCTCATCCACAAACCGTTGATCCGGCGAAAAAGCGGTGATTTCGAAGTTCAACCGGAAGGATCGGTTGTCGAGATTGGCGGTGCCGACCGCCGCCAAGCGCTCGTCTATCAACATGACCTTTTGATGCAGGAACCCGCGCTGGTAACGGAACAACTTCACGCCGTAGGGAATGGATTGCTCGTAGTAAGAAAACGCCGAGAGCCAGACCAGAAAGTGATCGGAGCGCTCGGGAATGAGGATGCGCACGTCTACGCCGCGGATGGCCGCCGCCTGCAAGGATGTTAGAACGCCCTCGTCCGGGACAAAGTAAGGCGTGGTGATCCACAAGCGATGGCGCGCTGAATTGGCGGCCTCCGCCACCACCAGTTGCCAGGAATCGGCCGGGTCGGCCGGACCGGTTGGAATCACGGCCGCGACTTGATCGGCGGCTTGCGGGTGAGTGGTCCAGTTCAATTCCGGCACGCTATCGGCGGCCCAGAACCAGTCTTCGAGGAACACGAGTTGCACCGCCTGCACCGCCGGGCCGCGGAGTTGCAAATGGGTGTCGCGCCAGGCCCCGAACCTGGCGTCGCCACCGAGGTATTCATCGCCCACGTTGAGGCCGCCGAGAAAGGCGGTTTTGCCATCGATGATGACGATTTTGCGGTGGTTGCGGAAGTTCACTTGCAAGCGCGACCACCAATGGCGGTTGGTGCCGAACGAGCGGCACTCGACACCAGCCTGGCGCAGGGTCTTGAGATATTGGCGTGGCAGTTTGTGCGAGCCGATTTCATCGAACAAGAACCACACCTTGACTCCGGCCGCAGCGCGTTCGATGAGTGCCTGTTGGAAGCGGATGCCGATTTTATCATTTTTGACGATGAAGAAATTCACGCACAGATAGTCTTGAGCGGTTTTCATCTCACGGAACAGCCGCTCAAACATGACCTCGCCATCAATCAACAACTCCAGCGCGTTACCGCGCGTGAATGGCAGGCCGCCGAGGATCATGGCGGCCTTGGCGAAGGCGTCCTCGTCATGAATGTTGATTTCATAACGGCGCAAGCGGTGGTGCATGGATTCCGCCAACTGGCGCAAGCGCCTATCCTCCGCCCGCCGGCCGCGCACATAGCCGGAAAACCGGCTGCGGCCGACCACCCAATAGAGCGGGATAGCCAGATAGGGAAAGGTCACCAGTGAAATCACCCACGCGATGGTGCCCTGGGATGTCCTGACATGCATCAAGGCGTGCAGCGCGTGCAGGACACCGATGATCTCAATCGCCAGCCACGCCAGCAAGCTCAGCAAGGGCATGGTTTCCGGATCAATTAACCGCATGACACAAGTCTAGTGGCTTTATTGCCGGACACAAGCTTTCCGGCAACACTGGCGGTAACCACGGCGGCGAGCTTCGTGGCTGAGCGTATCGGTTCAGAAGCTTTGCATGGGTTGCTCAATGCTTGCGGTGGCAGCGGCGCTCCGATTCCGTCCGTGCGGCGGGGCATCCAGCCCAGCCACGCCCAATTCTTCCAACATAAATTACGCCCTCATTCCACTTCATGACATCTCCTCACATCACCACCGCTTGCCTCTGGTTGGGCATGGGTTGCTTGGGCTGCGCCACTGCCGGCGGCGCGCCGACGTCCACCGCTGCGAAGCCCGCCACCGGAGCCAGCGGAGTGTTGGTTGGGAAGCTCGCGGAGGGTTCGCTCTACGACCAACTGTGGTCCGTTCCAATGCTTTACAAAAACGAGTCCGACCCGCTGCTGCAGGAGTTGGCATTCCAAGGTCATCTTCAGACGCAATATGCGTCGGGCTCCAATGCCACGGGTCATTTCAGCACCGGTGACTTTTCGAACTCATGCACATGGGATGACGTGGAAGTCCGCCGGTTCCGGCTGGGCCTGCGGGCACGGGTGCTGCGGGATTGGAAATTCCACACTTTGTTTGATATCTACGCGGATTTGGAGCCGCGCATCTACAAAGGAATTGCCGAAGCCTACATCAGCTACGCTCCCAACGACGCCTTCAACGTCTCGCTGGGCAAGGCCGAATTGAAATTCACCCGCGAGCAGGAATATTCATCGCGCGACCATCTCACATTCGAGCGCTCGCAGATGGTCAACCAGTTTTACGGCGGCGAACTCACCGGCGCGTGGGTCTCCGGCAAGGGTATCGGCGGCGGCTGGCTCTATGAACTGGGTGCCTACGGCAACGACCGGCGCGATGAATTCAGCGATCTCAACGGCGGCACGGTCGTTCTAACCAAACTGGGCTATAATTACACCAAGGCCTCGGGCTGCGACTTCGCCCAAGCCGCCATCCACTACCTGCACAATACCGATCCCGGCTACGTGGCGTCCGGGTGCAGCCTGGCATCCCCGTCCTACTCGGACTGCATCGCCATTTCCAACGATCTGACAGCAGGCCGCTTCTCTCTGGTGACCGAGGCGTTCTGGGGCGATGGTGCCTTGGGCCGCCCCGATGTATATGGCATCACCGCCATGCCTGCCTACTTGCTTGCGGAAAAACTCCAACTCGTCACCACCTTCCAACTTGCCGGCAGTCACGACCCTAACGGGGTGTACCTGCCCGCCCGCTACGAGGGCCTCGCACCGGGAACCGGCGACAAGAAGGGCGATGCTTACTTCGCCGGATATGCCGGACTTAACTACTACTTCTACGGCCACAAACTCAAAGTGATGTCCGGTGTCAAATACACCTGCCTTGATGGCGGATCCGGTGGCGGGGACTACCATGGCTGGACCTGGCTGATTGGCGCGCGCACCGCGTTCTAATCCGGCTCATCTATCTCCGGCCATGCCTTCTTAACGCGCAGCGGGACGCTTGCCGTTGTGGCAATCGCCGCAGGCAACCGTGTGGATGTTGTGCTTGCTGCCGCTGCCACGTAAACTCGTGTCCATCTGCTCGACGTTGATGCCGCAATGTGAAAACGCCGGATGGCAGGCAGCGCAGGACGCCTTGGCCGAATTGGAGTGTGGGTCATGGCAATCCAAACAGCTCAGGCCCTCGTGCACCCCGGTCGGCGTGCGATCATCCGCCGAGCCTAACTGTCGGAACGCATTCGGCGCGTGACACTGGATGCACAGCCGTTGGCGCGGGTCGGACGACACCGTCACCGCCTGCTCGCCGCGGAACATCGGCGTGACCGGCAGCAGGTCGTCGGCTAACGAGGCATGCTCGCGCCGCACGTACAGGTGCGCGGCTCGAATGCCCGCGGACGGCGAGTGGATCTGATGGCAGGCCAGGCAGGGAATGGCCGGCTGGCTGGCCATGGCCGGATTTTTCAACGACCATGGGCCGGTGGTGGCCACGGGTGTGACCAGGTCCTCGATGTGACCGTCAAAAAACATCCCGTGGCAGCGCAGGCAGTCGGGTGCGAGTTGTTCGGTTTGGTTGTGCTTGGCATCGAGAAAAATCCGCGCATAGGTGGCCGAGTGGCGGCTGCCCTGCCACTCGCCAAAACTCTGCGGATGGCAGTTGCGGCACGCTTGGTGCAACGCCAGCCGGTCCTTCTCCGTTAGACCTGGCGGCTTGCCCGGCGTGGGCCGGAAATGTTGGACCACGCGGTTGACATGCGCGCGCAGGGCGTGGATGTCGAGGGTCAGTGATCCGCCATGGCAGTTGCGGCAATGCAGCGTGCGGTGGGACGATGCCGACCACTCGGCGTGCCTGCCCGCCATCTCGTGGCACGACGCGCAGGTGGCGGCGGGACTGCCAAAATGGAACCACGCCATGCCGCCCACACTGAAGGCCAACAGAAACACCACAGGCACCAACACGGTTGTTAGGTAAAGCTTGCGGCGGCGGCTGGCACTCATCGGAACTGGCTTCCTTTCCAACCGGTCTTGATGGCATCGGCCACCCAGTAAGCGAGTGCCATGATGGTCAGAACCGGGTTGAACCCGCCGTTGGTGACGTGCAGGCTGGCATCGGCGATGAACAAGTTGTCAATCTGATGCACCTGGCCAAAGCGGTTGGTGACGGAGGTGGCCGGGTCGTCGCCCATGCGGCAGGTGCCGGCCTGGTGTTGGCCGCCGCTCAGCCCGAGGCCGCGACCGGGGCCGTTGCGCCAGACCCGGGTGGCACCCATTTCCCTGATGATGGCCTCCGCCTTTTTTGATAGAAAGTCGCCGAGTTGCAAGTCGTACGGGTGGCGCGTGCCGGACAGGCGGCACACCGGAATGCCCCACGCATCCTTGACCGAGGGATCCACACTGACCCGCGCGGAAAAGTTGGGAATTTCCTGCACCGGCCCGATGAGGCGGCACAGGTGTTTGTAATAGCGGCGCTGGAAGTCCTTGTGCGCCTTGCCCCACTGTGCCTCGCCGGGCGGCCGGATGTTGCAGAACAGATAGGGCAACGCGATGAACTCGTTGGCCAGCATCCCGCCACCGACCAACCCCGGATTGCCGTGGTTGAAATCACTGATGGCCACCGTGGCGCCGGGGCCGGCCTCCTCGTAAATCTCCTCTTCCATCAATCCGCTGGCACCTACGTACAGGTGACCTTGCAGGTTGCGTCCGACCCAGTCGTTGTTGTTGCCCGCTCCGTTAGGAAATAACTTGGATTTGGAATTGAGCAGCAAGCGCGCGGTTTCCGTGGCCGACGCCGATACCACCACCAAGTCCGCCGCCTGCTCGCGGACATGGTTGTTAGAATCAAAGTAGCGGACGCCGAGCGCGCGGCCGCGGTCATCGACAAGGATTTCCGCGGCGACGCAGCCGGTGCGGACCTCGCAATTGCCGGTTGCCAGGGCCAGCGGCAGCACCGTGTTGTGGCTGCCCGCCTTGGCATTGACCGGACAGGCGAAGCCGACGCACGAGCGCATGTGGATGCAGGCGGGCCGGCCGTTGTAGGCCACGGAGTTGCGCAGCATCGGGATCGGGAATGGATGCAGGCCCATGCGTGTGGCGGTTTCCGCGACGCGCCGGCCCTCCTTATTCAAGGCAAACGCCGGCATCGGAAACGGCTTCTTGCGCAGCCCGCTGAACGGATTGTTCGTGTAATCCCCGGCCACCCCGACCTCATACTCCGCCTTTTCATAAAACGGCTCCAAATCGTCATAACTGATTGGCCAGTCGGCGAGCGTGGAATCCTTCACCTCGCCATAGGTCGTGCGCAGCCGGAAATCCTCCGGCATGAACCGCCAGGCCATCGCCCCGTAGCTCACCGTGCCGCCGCCCACGCATCCGGCGTTGTTGTTATACGCCCAGTCGCTGGGCACCACCACGCGGGTGGATCCGTCGTTTTCAACCACCACCCGGCGATGCCGCTGGTCGTCGGGCCCGAATGGGTTGCCAAACACCGGGGTCCGCTGCGAATTCAGCTCGTCGTCGTTGTGGTCGTCGTAACGCGGCCAGCCGCCACGCTCTAACACCACGACGCTGAGCCCGGCCTGCGCCAGTTCCTTGGCGACAATGCCGCCACCGGCACCGGCACCGACGATGACAACATTGACTTTGGGGAGGGCCATGACTGCTGGAGGATTTGATAGGTCAGCCGGGGCACCTGGCGCCATAGCGGTTCTGGCCGATGAGGTTGGGGTAGGCCAGGCCTAACATTCTATAACTGGTGTAATCGCGGTTGCCGCCATGGCGGGGGCTGCCATAAAATCCCTGCCGGGTGTGGCCGATCACCATGCTGAAAAACCCTTGTTGCGATTGCTCTCCCCACAGCTCCCGCGGTGCCTGCTGCGCCTCGATGAGGCGCAGGGCCTCCGTCTGTTGCGCAAAGCCGAGTTGCTCAAAGGGCACCTTGTATACTTGCAGGCAGGTCTTGCCAAACGCCGCCAAACCCGACCGATACGCCGCCTGCTGGTCAGCGAACGCGTGGCACAGTTGGCGGTCGATGTAGTGGATAACCCCCGCATCCGTGGCGCCGGGCGCGTCATCGCGCGGAATGATTTGTTCGCAGATGGCGATGAGCAATGTGGCCTCCGCGGTGGTGAAGAATTGGTAAGCGGGCGGCGTGGCGCGCCACCAATCGGTGATGCCGATAGCCGCGCCGACGCCGCAACCGGCACCGAGGATGCCCGCCGCCGAGAGTTTCAACACCGCGCGCCGCGACACGCCGTCCGGCGTGGCCGGGGTGCTGGTGTCTGTGGGGGGCGGTTGCATCAGTTAGAGGCTTGGAAGCGGGACCCTCGCAGGGAGTCCGGAGGCGAGTGTGCCGGCTCACTACGAATGGTAACGCGCCGTCTTTCAAGCCAAAAGAAGCCTCCGTGATGCAGCAAAAAATCTCCGCGAAACAATCTGGAAAGGCTAACGAATGGCGCTTGCGGGCAAGGCGGCAACGGGATAATGCTCGATCTTCCGCGCCAAAGGCGCATCGCCATACCAGCAACCTCAGTCGATTGCCTGTGCGTCTACATAAAATCGTTCTTCCGCGCCAAAGGCGCAGCACCATACCAGCCCAGGGCATCGCCCTGGGACCACCGTCACAAACATCATGAGGGCTGAAGGCCCGACCCATCTTGCCGCGCCATGCCTCAATCGCTCTCGTATCTCCTGACGCACATCGTATTCAGCACGAAAGACCGCGCCCCCGTGCTGGATGCCACCGTGCGGCCCGCCCTCCACGCCTATCTCGCCACGGTCGCACGTAATGTGGATTGCGAATGTTTCCGCGTCGGCGGCGTGGCGGACCATGTGCATCTTGCCATCCGTCTCTCCCGGACCATCACCATGGCCCATCTCATCGAGGAACTGAAAACCTCGTCCTCGAAATGGCTCAAAACCCAATCCCCCGCCCTGGCCGCCTTCGCATGGCAACGCGGTTACGGTGCCTTTTCCGTCGGGCCATCTGATCTCAATGCCCTCCTCCATTACATCGACACCCAGGAGGAGCATCACCGGACGCGAACCTTCCAGGACGAATACCGCACCTTTCTAACGAAATACGGCATCGCATACGATGAACGCTATGTCTGGGACTAATTCACATCATCTGCTGAGACGACCGGCTTGGATAGGTCGGGCCGTTGGCCCTTTGCTGCGTGGGTTGTGCCCCATACCCAGGGCGTTGCCCTGGGCTGGTATGAGGTCGGGCCGTTGGCCCTTTGCCGCGCGCGTTGCCCCATACCCAGGGCGTTGCCCTGGGCTGGTATGAGGCCGGGCCGTTGGCCCTTTGCTGCGTGGGTTGCCCCATACCCAGGGCGTTGCCCTGGGCTGGTATGAGGTCGGGCCGTTGGCCCTTTGTCGCGCGCGTTGCCCCATACCCAGGGCGTTGCCCTGGGCTGGTATGAGGACGGGCCGTTGGCCCTGAATCAACCCGCGCCAAAGGCGCAATTTCATACCAGCCTGGGGCAACGCCCCAGGAAATGCCCACGGCAACCGCATGAGGGCTGAAAGCCCGACTAATTTTACACCTACACCTTCACAATCCCGATGACCGACACGAACCAAAAGGTAGCGTTGGACACATTGTTGCGGTTCCTACGCTCACAGCCGTCATACCCCCAACGCGGACTGCGCCGGGTTGTTTATGTATCAGTGCCATGTCATTTTCCGGGATTGCCCCTCGATTCACCTCGCTCACCACACCGTGAGGATCCCGTCGGCGGGGTTTTCGAAGGGGCCGGCTGTCGGCTTGGCGGGGTCGCGCGGCTTGCCGAAAAAGTCGGTGTCAATCTTGAGGGGCGAGCCGTCGGGGTTTTCGTAACCGAGACCGGGAACGCGGGCTTTTTCTAACAATCCGGTGGTGACCGGCACGGTGGCGGCCGCTTTGAGCGCCTGCCCCAAGGCCAGCCGGAGGGCGACGCTGCCGACCCAGGACTCCACCCTGGTTGGCGGTTGATTTTGATCCACTTGGGTCGCAGGGGTAAGCAATACTCCGATTTTGGGCACGGCTTCGGTTAGGACGAGTGGCGTGGGTTCCTTGGCATACGGGCGTGCGCCGTTGAGATAGACATTGCCGCCGGTTTGCAGCGGCAACTCGCGGGTGTCATAGACCCACAGGCCGAAGCCGGCGAAGCGCTTGGTGTTGTTGCGTTCCCAGGCGTGCACATCGACGGACTCCGGGCCGGCGACGAAGAGGTTGTTATAGAAGCGGTTGTCGCCGCCCTTGATCGCGCTCAGGC
>JBILFE010000505.1:0-3595 GCA_044351705.1 Luteolibacter sp.
GCCGCCCGGCCCGGTGGATCCCAGGACCAAGCCCGCCGCGGACGCCTGACTGAGCAGCTTGGCCGCCAGCGCCGCCGGAATCTTGCGCGCCCGCCCGATCTCGCTTGAGGAAATGGCAGCAGCATCGGGATGATACTGCTCCGCGAGATAGCTTATGACCGACACAGCCTGTCGGGCGAGTTTTCCGTAACGCAACATGCACTATCCCAATCCGACCTACCCCGATTATCAAGAAAAAAAAATGATAGGGATCAGATTCAGAAGATGGTTCGCCGAAGATGAAGCCGATGCGGCTTAACTTTTTTGTCCTGCATCCATCAGATTCTCCTGATTCGGTATCGCCCGGGGTCATTTCCGCTGCGGAAGCCACCGCACAGGCATGTCGCGGTGGCGGAACGATTTTGTCAGGGTGCTCGTTCGGGGAATCGGGTTTTCCAGGTGGCGAGCGCGGCGCGGATTTCATCCGCCCTGCGGGTGGGGCTGAGTTCCCAGGTGAGCGGGCAGCTTGGCGGAAAATACTGTAGGATCGCAGCGTAATCGAGTGTGCCTGAAAACGGGACACGATGGTCACGGGCCGGCCACTCCACATCGTGCACATGCCCGCCCATGAGATGGGGGGAAATGCGTTCCAGCCATTCGTAATGGTCCAGCAGGCCCAGATTGTGCTTGAGCTGAACGTGGCCGAAGTCGTGCCAATAACCGACCCACGGGTTGTCGGTGAAGTGGGTCTGCAATCGCACCATCTCGCGTTCGTTCGGCATGTCCTCGAATCCCGAACGCGATTCAATGGCCAGCTTGACTCCGACTTCGCCCGCCCGCCCGGCAATGGCGGTGAGCGCGTCGATGGCACGATGGTAGTATAGCGGCCCGATTTTCTCGCGCTTTCTAACAAATTCAAGCTTGGCCTTGACGTAATCCGGGTGAGTTTGGCGCCCTTCCGCAACCATCGAGTTGAAGCGTTGGGTCCACTTCCTCGGATCCAATGGCACCGAGCCCATGTGCAGGACCACATAATGGGCCTTGAATTCCGCAGCTAAATCGAGTGTCCGATAGGTCAATTCCATCGCCCGTTGGCGCTCAGCGGGCCGGTGCGAGGTGAATTCGTAGGCATCCGGCGCGTCGATCATGACCTCCACCGGCGAGGGAAAATAGTTGTGTACTCCGGCGCAGGTGAAAAGCCCGCGTTGGAAGGCCTTGCGGATGCCAGGCACCTTGGCCACGCTCATGCCGTGGGACAACTCGATGTGGGAAAAGCCGAGGTCAACAATCTCCTCGATCATCGCCTCACCGTCGGTGTGGCGACTGTTATTCCAACAAGAAGAAAAGGCGAGCATGGCATCGGAGCCCGCGATACCGGGGCGGGCGAACCATGCGCCAGCCCGGCCGCGGACGCACGTGTACAGAACTCGGAAGCAGTAGCAGCAGACTTATTTCCCCCGCGCCTTATCGAGCCGGCGGCGATGCAGCACTTCTCTTGCGTTGGCGACGAAGTCGGGTGGGAAACCCGAGGTGAACGAATCCTTGGGAAGATCGCGTGTTGCCACCTCGGCGGAGGTTTCAACCAACACCAACACCACTGCATATTCCTCGAGCTTGTAAAATTCCGCCATCACCACGTCCATCTCCTGGAGTTGCTCAATGAGATTCTGTCGGGCATCGGTGATTCGCCGCATGGCTTTGAGCTTGATTGCCGTGGCCTTGGCTAACGCTTCACGTGATGCCGCTTCGTTGACATGGCCGAAGAGGTTGGGCTTCATCCAGTCCTTGGAATTTTGTTCATTCAGGCGCACCTCCGCAGCGGCCCGCTTGCCCGCTGTGAAGGCTTCCACCAACTGGTATTCCGCGGCAAACAGGTTCTTGATGATGACCGCCAAACGTAAGGCTTGGGCCTTGACCGCGCCACTTTCATGCGCCGCCAGTTGAGTTAGGTTCGCCACCGTCAAATTGGCATTGAGCCTGTCTGGGATCTGTATCGGCCCGAGTGCAACGGAAAACTCCGCAGTCGCCGCAGTAAGCAGGCAGGCCGGTGCCAGCAACGCGCTGGCAGTGGCAAAGCCGAGTGCCTGTAGATGGTTCCTCATCCCTTCGTGCCCGTTGCGGAATCCGGCGGCGTGCCACGGGTTCCATTTCGCAGCCGCTGCAAGTGGCCGGTGGTGGAATGACCGTCAACAAAAGACAGAAACCGGATATCCACCCCGGAGCCTAACAGCGCGGCACGCTCGCTGGCGTCGAGAGTCTCAAGGGTGTAATCGCCGGCTTTGGTGTAAATGTCCGGCTTGAGGGCGGCAATTTCATGCGCGAGGCGTGGCCCGGGAAAAATGAAGGTGGCATCCACGCTGCGCAAGCAGGCCAAGGCGAAGGCGCGATCCAGCTCGGTGTTGACCGGGCGGCCTTCACCTTTGAGTTGGCGCACGGAGGCGTCGCTGTTGACGGCGACGACGAGGAGGTCACCCAGCGCCGCGGATTGTTGCAGATAGGTCAGATGCCCGCGATGCAGCAGATCAAAGCAGCCGTTGGTCAGGACCACACGCCGCCCGGCCGCCGCCGCTTGCGCGCGCCACTCCAGAAGCTTCTCAAAGGAATAGATGCGGGTGGTGGGATCGACGTGACTCATGGCCGGGAGCAAAGATGATGGATCGCCGCGCGAATGGAATCAAAAACGGGAAAATCCGTGGCGAGGCCCAGTTCATGGAGTTCCGCGCGCAAATCATCCAGGCCGGTGGCGATGCCAAGCCCGCGCGTGCCGGCGGCATGGGCGGTGGCCAGATCACTGCCGCGGTCCCCGATATAACACAGGTCCTGCGGTTGCAGGGCGTATTCGCGCATGATTTCCTGCGCAAACAGCGGCGAGGGTTTGCGGTAGGCCGACGGTTGGCCCGGCGCCTCAGGCGCCATGCAAATGCGCTCAAACGGATGCTCACCCATTTCCAGCAATTCGATCAAGCGCCGGTTGCACGCCTCCGCTGCGGCGTTATCAAACAGGCCACGCCCAATGCCGGATTGATTGCTGTGAAGAAACAAGCGGGCCCCCGCCGCCCGCGCGGCTTGCAGCGCCTCGCGCACGCCGGGCAGCAGCCGGACGTCCGCCGGATCTGCCAGATAGGGCACATGCTCAATGAGCGTGCCGTCGCGGTCGAAAATCAAGGCGCTGGGCTGCATGCGTTGTTATTTGTTAGATCGGAAACGGATGGCGTTGAAAACCTCATCGGCAGTTAGGTCGGCGAGATCATCGCGTTTCAACCAGCATACGTCCGGGCCGCGCGGCAACATGCGCACCGGATCGGTGACGCGCGACATCAACACCAAGGTGGGAGCCCCGACGATGCCGGTAATATGCACCGGGCCGGTGTCATTGCCGACCACGGCCTCGGCACGGCGGGCAAGGGCGGCGAGCTGGCCGATATCGGTCAAGCCGGCCAGATTGATGATAGCGGGCGCGTGGGCTTGGATTTGCGCGATGGCATCATGGTCCACGGCGGTACCGACGGCGATGCTGGCCAGGCCGTGAGCGGCGAGTTTGTCCACCAACGCGGCGAAATGGGTGGCCGGCCAGCGCTTGTAGGGATGTTGCGGCGCGCAGCCGGGAACCAGCATC
>JBILFE010000026.1:0-12545 GCA_044351705.1 Luteolibacter sp.
CCAGAGCTGTTAGAAATACAAAACCCAAGCTGCCGCCGATAAAGCCGACCAGCAGGCGGCGGTCACGTTGGCGGGTGAGGTTGACATGCCAGACGAAATCGGAGGCCATTTCGGGACGACCTTTGGGGATTCTGCGGGATTCGAGGATGTACCCGAGCAAGGTCATGGCGATGCCCACAAGCAGGAAGGTGGGAGCCACCACGTAGGCCAGAATACCCATGTAGGGATTGGCGTGGGCGGCAAACAAGTCCACCGAAAACAACAACACAAAGGCGAAAAATGCTGACACCGCCAGCACCAGGCCTGCGAGGCTGAGCCAGTTGCGCAGGCGGCTGAGGCGGGAGTGGGCTACGGCGGGAGTGGGTGCGGCGGATTGGGTGGCGGGGTCGCTCATGGGGGGAAGGCTTTGGATTTTGGGCAATAAAGCGGGGTCCCGTTGCCGAGACCCCGCCGCTTAAGCTCGCTGCGGCTGTGACAAGCGCAGCAGAGAGATCGGGTTATTTCTTGAAGGCACGGATGTAGGCGACCAGTTCCTTGGCTTCAGCTTCGGTAACCTTGTCCTTGTAACCCTTCATCTTGCCCTTGCCATCAATGATGGCCTTGAGGGCTTCGGCGTCGGTGAACGACGCTTGGACCTTGGCATCGGTGTAGTCCTGAACTTTGCTCTTTTTGCCCATGGTGGTATTGCCGGTGCCGTCTTTGGCATGGCAGGCCACACAGTTTTTGGCATAGACTTCAGCCGCATCACCGAAGGCCGCAGGCGCGGCAAACAGCAATGTGGCAGAGAGCACGGACGCTTGTAATTTCCAGTTCATAGTGGGGTTGGTATTGGTTGGTTGGTTCAAACTTCTTCTCAATCTATCGCATCAGAAAGAATATTGCAAACAAGGAGCTTGGAAATGTCGTGGGGTTTCCAGTGGTAAATGGGTTTCGTTCCCACTCAACGTGCGGAACACTTCCTTGCTGGCTGCTCGGAGAGCGAGTGTTGGCAGTTATCCGATCCTGCGACTATGCATATATTGCCTTTAACTTGGCGTATTTCACTTTTCGGAAACGCAGAAGAGGCAGGCCGCAGCCTGCCTCTCCCTTTAATAGATATGGCTTGCGCCTGGATTATTTCTTGAATGCGCGGACGTATTTGACTTGTTCCGCGGCCTCCTCGGCGGTGATTTTATCCTTGTAGCCCTTCATCTTTTCCTTGCCTTCAAGGATGACCTTGAGGGCTTCGGCGTCGGTGAATGAGGCTTGGGCTTTGGCATCGGTGTAGTCTTTGACCTTGGTTTTCTTACCCATGGTGGTTTCGCCCTTGCCGTCTTTACCGTGGCAGGAGGCGCAGTTCTTGGCATAAACCTCGGCGGCATCACCGAAGGCCGCGGGCGCGGCAATCAGCACGGCGGCGGAGAGCAGGGTGGCTTGCAATTTCATGGTCATCGTTGGTTGGTTTGAGTTTCAATTCGATCAATCCCATCAGAAGCGGATCTTCAGGCCGGTGGACACCATGTGTGCGGAGAAGTCGTCGAATCCGCCGCTTTGGTCCGAGGCATGGGTGTTGCTGGTGATGTATCCGTAACTCACATTCATGATCACGTTGTCGGTGAGCATGCGGGTGAGGGTCAGGTTGAAGCCGTATTCCTCGGTGTTGTAGCCGTAGCCCATGGACTGCACATTGGATGCATCGATGTACTGGGAATAGTTGTTGGCGCCGTAGTAGGTGAAGCAAGCGGTGATGTCGGTTCTGTCGTCGAAGGCGAAGCCAGCCGTCAGAGTGCCGGACAAGTAATCATTATCCGAATCGGGAGTGGTATCGGCCTGGGTGTCGGTTTGTGACCAGGTGTAACTGGCGCTGCCTTGCAGGTAGAGCCGTGCAATGGGGCACCATGTCACGCTCTCGCTCACGATGTGCGAAACGACGTTGCCGCTGGCAGCCTCGGGATAGATGTTCTTGATGCTACCCACTACGTTGGTGGAATCACCAGGAGCCGTCCATCTGATGCCGCGGTTGGTGTACTGAGTCTCCTGGAAATCATAGCGGGTGACCAAGGAAACCGTGCTGGCCGGCCGCCAGGTCATGCGCAGATTGAGGTCATTGACCTCGGTTTCGTGCCGGTCCATGATCGGACGCAGGTTGTTCGAGCCACCGTTGACGTTGGCAGCAGTCGCGGGGGGAGTTGGGGTAACCTTGGTCTGATTACCCGCAATATGGGTGAAGTCTTGCTCGCGGTCACTGTAAAGTCCCTGCACCGAGAAGCTCAGGTTGCTGATGGGATACCAGTTGGCACCGAGCACGAACTCCTGCTCGGTGGTCTCGACTTTACTGCGCAACCACTCACCTGGCAGGTAAACGTCGCTGTGCAGGATATTTTCATATTCGTATCCGCCCTCGGCTTTGCCGTAGATGACCACATCCTCAATCCCGGCGTAGCGGATGTCGATAGCGGCGGTGGTGTTATCCATTTCACTTTCCATCGCGTAGGCCTGCAAACTGTTGGCGTAACCTGTAACTGCCGAAGCTTTGGGTACTGTTGTGGCGGTCTTGGCTGGAACGTAACCCGCCGTAGAAGCATTGAAGCCATGCCATCCATTCGTGTATTCATGTTCATAGCGCACGGAAGGCGTGACGGTCAAGTCAGGGGCCGGCACCACCATCAGGTTGAGGTTGCCGACGAGTTGTGTGACCTCAGCACCGCCGAACGAGTCACTCCGATAGACTGGCGGCCGGGTACCGCTGACCAGACCGTAGGGGGAGCTATAGTTGCGGGATGAACCATCCGTATCGGTATTGACGGTGTTGTAAAGGAAACCACCGGATAGCCAGACATTGTCATTGAAACGGGTGGTGCTATGCACATTTCCAGAGAACATGTCCATGGTATAGACCTCTCTCTCGGTTACCGTCTGGAAAATACTCAGATTGAGTGCCGGCGGAGCCACCATAGCGGTGCTGGTGCCATTCGTGTTGGTGCGGACATTGTCATAGCTGACGTGCTCGTAGGTCAGGCCCACCCCGACATCGGTATTGCCAAGGGTGTGTTCGACGTCGAGTTCAAAGGTATCCACCTTCTCGTCAATGTTCCAGAACGCCTGCATCAGCTTGTAATCGTTGACGAGATTGGAGGGTGCGCCCGACCCCCATGCCAGGGAGTCCTTCATCCCATGGCGGAAGGCGTGGGTGTAGGAGAAAGTGACTTCCGGCACGTTTTCCATTCTCAAGCCGAGTTCCAAGGTGGCCTCGCCGCGGTCCAATGTCAGGTTATCGTCCCAGTATTGGCCCCATTGCTGCGGGACGGCGGTGGAAGGGAAGCTGCCACCATTCGGGGAGATGAAGCCACCGCTGCCGTCGTACCAAGTGCGGAATTGTTTGTAACCGGCCTTGACGTAACCCACATCCGCCTTGGTGACGTTGAGGTTGATCTCGTAATCTTCCAAGCCGGCAATGGCATGACCATCCACCGTCAGGGTGGTGTCCTTGCTCAGTGCCTGGGAGAACTGCATGTCGCTGACCCCACCGTAGAAATCACCATTGTGCTGGGTGTCGCCATTGGTCTGGGTGCGGCGCATCATGCCCGCGTCATTGCCCTCGACGAACGCGCCGCCGATGGTGAAGTCAATCCAGTTGGACGACGGAGCGGCAGTACCCGCAGCGGCTGGGCTGGTGGTGGGCCCGCCGGCCTGGGCGGTGGCGAAGCTGAGAACCAGCGCCGGTGCGGCCAGGGCGAGACGGAACGAACGCAGGGTCACGGACTGTGCCAGGATTTTTGAAAAGCGAATCGGTTTCATAGGATGAATAAATTTAGGGTTGATGAATGGGTTAATTAGTAGCGCAGTTCGACGTTGGTGTTGGAGCCGTGGACGGCTTCATGGCAACCCCCACTCCAGCAGGTGCCGTTTCTGTAGCGGGTGGTGTGACTACCGGACGGACCGAAGCTCGCGGTGGCGGTGGTGCTTGTTCCGAGCGGCCGGCCAGCTGGCGTGGTAGTTGAACCTGCGGTGCCCGGGGCGCCATTGGTGAAGCCGGCATCGAAGTGGCACTTGATGCAGAGGGTGGCGTTGCGTTCGGTGAGCATTTTCTGGTTCACGGAGCCGTGGGGCTTGTGGCAGGATGAGCAACCTTCCTTGACGGCGTCATGGCCGAAGACAAAGGGACCGGCCTGGGCCTTGTGGCAATCGTAGCAAGTTTCATTCTTGCCGTGGAGCTGGGTGCCGCCGCCCCTGACGGCGTTGCCCTTGTGCGAATCGTGGCAATCGCTGCAAGTCATCTTGCCGGCAAGCACGGGATGGCTGTAGGGCAGGCTGAACTCAGCCTTCTTGTCAATATGGCATTGGAAGCAGGTTTGCGGGGATTTCTTGGGGTTGACGATGGTGCCCGCACCGCCGCCGGCGGCAACGTGCTTGCTGCCCGGTCCGTGGCAGGACTCGCAGCCCATGTCGATGGCGTTCTTGCCCTTGGCTTGAAGTTTGGCGTGATCCGCCGTGCGGAAGTCGCGCACCAGCTTCTCATGGCAAGTGGCACATTCCTTGGTGCCAACAAAGGTGGCCCCAGGGATGCTGGGCGGTGCCATCATCGTGCGCGATGTCGCGCATGACATCAGGACAACCGCAACCGAAGCGCCGCCGCCTGCGACCCACAACAGATTGCTTGGTTTTTGAAGGATCCATCGGCTGATGGTCGAGACATTAGGCAATTTCCAGCTTGTTTTCATTGGTGGTGGTTTGTGGGGATTGAGATTATACGGGTTATTTAGGCTTTGTTGATGACTTGAGTCGTTTCTATTGGAATTGCTGGCGATTTATTCTCTGCCCAGCATTGCAGAGCAGTGATGACAATGGGGATAGTCTGCCAAACTGACTACGCATATCTGGTCAAATATTCCGCATTTCCAGCGGTCGAACGAAGGTCTGATTCTGCTCAGAAGTGGCCATTTCAGCCGGAAAACCCTCGCCAACCGTGGGAGCGGAGGGTACGCTCACGCCAATGCGTTGGATCGACAGTCACAATCATCTGCAGTTTGCAGGCGAGGGCGAAGTGGGGCCGATGGTCGCCGCGATGCGGGCGGCCGGGGTGGAGCGGTGCGTGGTCAATGCGACCCATGAAGGCGACTGGGAGGCGGTGGCGGCGCTGGCACTATCTTACCCGGACATGATAGTTCCGGCGTTTGGGATTCACCCGTGGCAGGCACATACAGCGCGGCTGGATCCCCTGCGGCTGGAAGCCGCAGCTACGGTGCCATGGGGCGAGCGCCTGCGATATTGGTTAGGTAAATATCCCTCAGCCACGGTGGGGGAATGTGGGTTGGATGGATGGGTGGCGGAGCCCGGACTGGAGCTGCAAGCGCCTGTTTTGTTAGAGCAACTGCGGATCGCCCGCGAGCTGCACCGGACCGTGAGCATCCACTGCGTCAGGGCCTGGGGGCGCTTGATCGAAGCGTTTGCGGTGGAAGCTCCGCCACCGAAGTTCTTGCTGCACGCGTACGCCGGATCATTGGAAACGGCACGCCGACTGCTGCCACGGGGTGCCTATTTTTCCTGCTCCGGATCGATTCTCCACCCCCGCAAGGCGGCGTTGTTGGATATTTTCCGGCAATTGCCGCGGCAACGTATTTTGCTAGAAACGGATGCGCCGGAGTCGTTGCCGAAGCCAGGCGAGGTGAGCCATGCGGCGGCTGGCAAGCGCGACGACCCGGCTGATCTCGCGGCGATGGGAGCCGGGCTGGCCGGGGCATTTGGCATGCGGACGGAAGAACTCGCGGAGCTAACCAGCGACAACGCGCGGGAGTGTTTTGGGTGGTAGCGGCGGCCCGCTCTTTGCGGGCGCGCTGGTCACAGTGCGGGGGGGCGATGCCGGCGGATCATTGGCGCTCCATCACCCAAGACGCATTCTGACGAATGCGCCTACGAGGTGCCCGCGCTGCGCGGGCCTTTGCGCAACTCGCGGCCACGCAGCATGAGGAAGATGACGGGCGTGACAATGAGGATGTGCAGCAGGCTGGAAAGCATGCCGCCGATGACCGGGGTTGCCAGCGGTTGCATGACTTCCGCGCCCTGGCGGTGGCTCCACATGATGGGCATCAGGCTGGCCACGATCGTGGCCACGGTCATGACCTTGGGTCGCAGGCGCAGGCGGGCACCATCCTTGACGGCTTGGACGAGGTCCGCATAAGTGAAGGCCGCGCCTTTTTCCGCCATGCGCGCTTTGACGGTTTCCTCCAGATAGACGACCATCACCACGCCGGTCTGCACCGCCGTGCCAAACAACGCGATGTAGCCGACCCACACCGCACCGTTGAAGTTATATCCTAACAACTTTTGCAGCAACACGCCGCCGCTCAGCGCGAAGGGCACGGCAAGCATGACATGGGCGGCCTCCAGCGCGCTGTGATAGACGATGAAGAGCAACACAAAGATCACCAGCAACACCAGCGGGAACACCACCTGCATGGTCTGCACGAAGCGGCGTTGGTTCTCATATTCGCCGGTCAGCTTGTATGTCATGCCCTCCCAATGGACGGCCTTGAGCTTTTGCTCCACCTCCTGGACGAAGCTGCCGAGGTCGCGGTCTTGGACGTTGGCCTGCACATACGAGCGGAGGCGGCCGTTTTCCGAGGCGATTTCATTGGCGCCGATGCCGCGCGTGATTCGGGCCACCATGCCGAGCGGGATGTATGGGATGTTAGGGTCGCCGCCGGCGGCAGCCGCAGTCACTCCCGCCGGGCCACGCGCGCCGGCCATGCCGCCGCCGTCCGGCGCTCCGGTGGCGGGTGGGTTCATGCCGGGCTTGGCGGCGATGAGAATGCGGCCGAGTTTTTCGATATCGTCGCGTTCGCCGCGCTCGACCCGGATCTGGATGGGGAACCGCTGGCGGCCTTCAATGGTGGTGCTGACGTTCTTGCCACCGATGGCGATTTCCACCGTGTCGAGCACGTCCTTGGCACTCAGGCCGTAGCGCGCCATGGCGTTGCGATCCACCTCGATGTTGAGATAGGGTTTGCCCTGCACGCGCGATGGGGAAACGCCCACCGCACCGACGATGCCCTTGATGATTTTTTCAACCTCGAACGCCTTGCGTTGGATCGCGTCGAGATTGTCGCCGTAGATTTTCACACCGAGCTGGGCGCGGATGCCGGTGTAGAGCATGAGGATGCGGTTCTCGATGGGTTGCAGCAAGGCAGGCACATAACCGGGCACTTGTTGCATCTTGGCGGTGAGTTCGGCCTTGAGTTTGTCCTTGGTCATGCCCGCACGCCACGCCGGGTTGCGTTTGACGCGAAACCTGCCGTCCTCGATATATTCCGGCTTGAGCATGATGGTGGTTTCCAACATTTCGGTGGGGGCCGGGTCGGTGGCGGTGCCGAAGCGGCCGAGTTTGCCCGCGACGGATGCCACTTCGGGGGTGGCGGCGATGACTTGGTCCTGCCAGGCCATCACGCGTTGGATTTCCTTGAGGCATGAACGCCCGGCCGAAGCCGCTGAACGTGGCCGCCAACCGAGGATAGCCCGCATCATGGATTTTTTTCACGCTGGTGCGCGGCAGGCCGAACGCCACGGACAACGCGAAAGCAAGGATCAGGCCGGCCGCAGTGAGCACCGTCTTGCGGTGGGACAGCGCCCAGTCGAGGGTCGGTTCGTAGATCCACAGCAGGATCCTCATCACGATGTTCCGGTCCTCGGCATGGAACGGCCCCCGCACTAACAACGAGCACAACACCGGCACCAGCGTCACGGCCAACAGGGTGGAACCGATCATCGCGAAGGTCTTGGTGAAGGCCAGCGGATGGAACAACTTGCCCTCCTGGCCGGTGAGCGCAAACACCGGCACGAAGGCAAGAATGATGATGGCCATGGCGAAGAAAATCGGCCGTCCCACTTGCTTGCAGGCGGCCAGCGTGGTGTCCCAGGTTTCCGGGCGGGTGAGCGGCCGGCCCTTTTCCTCCTCTTCCCTTTCACAATGGCGGATGACGTTTTCGGTGACCACGATGGCGGCGTCCACCAGCACGCCGATGGCGATGGCGATGCCGGTGAGCGACATGATGTTGCTGGTGATGCCGAATTGCTGCATCAGCAGAAACGAAATTAAAATCGAAACCGGCAACGGCAGCGTCACGATGAGAATGCTGCGGAAATGCCACAGGAACAAGATGTGAGCGAGGGTGACGAGAATGATTTCCTCTAGCAACGCGTGCTTGAGGGTGTCGATGGTGCGGTCGATCAAATCGCTGCGGTCGTAGAACGGGCGGATGGTCACACCCGGCGGCAGGCTGGATGCGATTTCGGCGATCTTGGTCTTGACCCGCTCGATGACCGCCCGGGCATTCTCGCCGCTGCGCATCACCACGGTGCCACCCACCGCTTCATGGCCATTGAGATCCAGCGCGCCGCGGCGGAAATCCCCGCCGAGCTGGACCGTCGCCAGGTCTCTCAGATAGATCGGGGTCCCCGCCACCGCCTTGACCGTGACCCACTCGAGGTCCTCCGCGCTGGTGACCAGACCCACGCCGCGCAGGACAAACTCCGCGGCGTTTTCCTCAATGGTTTTGCCACCGACGTTGAGGTTGGCATTTTGCACCGCGCTGAGCACCTCCATGAGCGTGACGTTGGCCGCCCGCATCTTGGTGGATGACAACTCGATCTGATATTGTTTGACGAAGCCGCCGATGCTGGCGACCTCGGCCACCCCCTGCACGCTCGCCAGATCGTAGCGGATCTTCCAATCCTGGAGTGAGCGGAGCTGCGCCAGATCATAACCACCGTCCTGCGCCTTGGCTGGATCGACGTGCAGGTAATATTGATAGACCCAGCCCAGCCCGGAGGCGTCGGGTCCGAGTTGGGGTTTGACGCCCTCGGGCATCGAGCCCTGCAGATAGTTGAGCCGTTCCAACACCCGGCTGCGGGCAAAATAGGTGTCCACCCCTTCCTCGAAGATGAGGGTCAACAGCGAGAATCCGAACATCGAACTGGCCCGCACCTCCTTGATTCCCGCCAAGCCCTGCATGCCGGTGGAAAGCGGATAGGTCACCTGGTCCTCCACCTCCTGCGGACTGCGGCCCATCCAATCGGCAGACACCAGCACCTGGTTCTCCGTTAGATCGGGGATAGCGTCCACCGGCGTGAGGCGCAGCGCGCGGATGCCCAGCGCGATGAGCACGAGCGCGCCGCAAATGACGAGAAAGCGGTTGCGCAGGCTCCAGACAATTATTTTTTCGATCATGCGGGGGGGCAGGGATTGCTGATGGTTCTGAGGACGGGCTACATCAGATTGGACAAGCAGATTGAACCACTGAAAACACTGAGACCCACTGATGACACTGATTTCTTAAGGTTTTTCAGTGTTTTCAGTGGGTCTCAGTGCAATCAGTGGTTAGATATTCCAACAACCATTTAAGTAACGTGTTTATGTTCAAAGGCGGTTCCTTTCCAGTCAGGGCTTGATTTCCTCGCCACAATCCGGCATCGCCTTGCCGAAAAACGGGTTCTTCATTTCACGGCCGCCGGTCTGGATCCAACGGGCTTTTTTGGGCACGCCGGCAATCGCCTCGTCGACCATGCCGCATTCATAGATCCGGATCTCCGGCAATCCGCCCGCCTTGCGCAATGGCTCCAGCACGGCGGTGGCCGCCACCGAGAACTTGTGGAACGCCACCCGCGCGCTCTTCAGGTCATCAATGCCGTGGAAATGCTTTGCTTCATCAAGGGCGTTGAGAGCCTTGCCATCCATGACTATAGAACGGAGTTGCTGGACCAAGGCCCCGGTCACATCCATCACGGCCTTGTTCGAAGTATTAAAGCCGGTTAGGTCATCCGCGCCGAGCGCCGCCGCCATGGCATCGGCGACCTTGACGAAGTCCGCGATGGCGGACTTTTGCGCGTCATTCAGGGCGGTGGATGGGGCCTGCGCCGACGTCGCCTCAGGAACGGCGGGTGCCATGAAGGCGCGGTTGATTTCCGCCTGCCCATCGATGAGCAGGTTGCCATTGGTCACCACCCGTTCGCCCGCCTTGAGGCCAGTTAGTATTTCCTGATAGGTGTCGCCGCGGCGGCCACTCGTCACGACCCGGCGCTCATAGGCACCGCTGGATTGCTCGACGTAAACCACGGCTTGCGGGCCGGTCTCGAGCACCGCCGTGCGCGGCACGGTTAGGACGGACGGGGCATCGAGTTCGACGATGCCGTCGGCGTAGAGGCGGTTGAGGAGTTCGCGCTTGCCGTTGACCAGCGGGTTGGGCAGGTCGACGCGCACGCTGGCGGAGCGGGTGGCCGCGTCGATGGTCGGGTCGATGAAGGTGATGTTGCCGGTGAAGGTCTTGCCAGGCATGGCCGGAGAACTCGCCCTAACCGACAAGCCGGTCCTGAGCCACGGCAGGTCCTGCTCGTAGGCGCGGAACATGAACCACATCGTGGAAAAATCCGCGATCTCAAACAAGCGTTCGCCGGTGGTCACGTATTGGCCGGCGTAGACGGCTTGGGCCACGACGGTGCCGCTGACGGGGGCCAGAATCTGTGAGGTGAGTGAGTCGGCGGCCTTGACATCGAGGGCATCGATCTGAGCTGGGGCGAGGCCCATTTGGCGGAGGCGCAGGGCGGTGTTTTTGCGCAGTTCGCCGGCGAGCTGGCGGTATTCGCGTTCGGCTTGCAGCAATCCCGGACTGTACAATTCCGCCAGCGGTTGTCCCGCCGCAATCTCCTCCCCGAGGTAGTTCACATGCAAGGTGTCGAGGCGGCCATCCACATAAGCAGCGAGCACACGGTGGCGGCTCGCGTTTTCGGCGATGGCACCGGCCACCCGCAAGGTGCGGACCAGCGGCCTGGCGGCGGCCTCGGCCGTTTGCACGTGCAGCACCTGGATCTGGCTCTGGGTGAGCGCGACGAGCTTGCCGCCATCATCGCTGCCGGCATCGCCCTCGTAAATCGGCGTGAGTTCCATGCCGCAGATAGTGCAGCGGCCGGGATGGTCGGTGGTGACCTGCGGGTGCATCGAACATTGGTAGTAACGCAACGCGCGTTGGCCACTGGCTGCGGTGGCGGGTGGCGCGGACGGCGGCAATTGCCGCATCGCGAACCATGTGGCGGCCGCCGCCAGCATGGCAGTTAGAATAACCGTGAAAAAAGTTTTCATACGCTCAACGGGTGGGGACGAGGGAGAGAAGTTGTTCGAGCGCGGCGAGTTGCATGGCGATGAAGCGGCGTTGTTCGAGGCGGATGGAAAAGAGCGTTCGGCTCGCATCCAACAGATCGGTGAGCGGCGCCTTCGAACTGATCCATGCCGCTTCGATCGCTTGGCTGGCCTGCAGCGCCTTGTGATGAATCTCGCCGGAATAGGCGTGTGCCTGGGCGGCGGCGTTGGCGGCGGACGTGGTGGCCGTTAGAACAGCCGTGGCGAGTTCGCGGCGGAGGGATTCCACATCGCGGTCGGCCGCGAGTTCGCGGCTGCGCGCGGCGCTGCTTCTCGCCTGATAGGGGCTGTCGTTGAACCACGGCAGACTCATCTTGATGCCCACCGTGGTGCTGCGCCATTCCCCGCCCGAATACACATTGGCGTCGATGCCAACGGACACCGCCGGCAGCCGTTCGCGGCCGGCGATGCGGGATTCCTGACCGGCGGCACCGGCCATTTCCTTGAGCGCGCGGAGCCTGGGATTGGCGTGCGGGATGCGCGCGATTTCCGCCTGGGCGAGCGGCACCGGCGGCGGCGTGGCCGGAAGTTTCAACGCCGGCCACGGCGCGTCCAACGGCCGCACCAGCGCCAGATTGAGTTTGTTAGCAAAGCCATCGCGGTTGCGGCGTGCGGCATCGAGCAATTGTCGCTCCTTGGCCAATTCGGTTTCCAGGCGGAGGGCGTCGCTGCCGCTGCCGGCCGGGTCAATCGCCCGTTGGCGGGCGTTTTCGGCCATGGCGGCGAGCCAGGAAATCTGCGCTTGTTGCAGCGCGATGGATTCATCGGCGAGGGCGAGTTCGATGGCGTCCTGGGCGGCTCCAGCGCTGGCACCCAGTGCCGCAGCACGCGCATTTTCCAACTCCGCATGATAGAGGGATTCAGCTTGGCGGGTTTTGGCCTCGAACATGCCGGGCTTGGGCAGCACTTGTTCGACGCCGACGATGAGGTCACCCTGATCCATGCGCATGGACTTGTTTGCGGCCATCAAGCCGAAGCCAACCATCGGGTCATCCCACAAGCGCACGGCACGGACGTCCAGGCCAGCGGCGATGGCGCGGTGGGTTCCAGCACTCACGGACGGATGCGCGCGGGCGGCCTCGACTCTGAGGCGGACGAGCAGGGCCTCATCCAGGGTTTGGGCTGCCTGCGCCTGCCACAGCATCATGCATAGCAAGAACCCGGCAATAGGTTGGATGGTGGAGTGCATGCGGAATGGATGGGTTGGACGCAAGGTATATGTGCCGGTTGGCGTGAAACCCTTGAATATATCAATACAGGTCCTTGAGTTGTTGTTTGAGAATTTGGCGGGCGCGGTAAATGCGGGTTTCCACCGCTTTGGGACTGCAGCGGGAGAGTCGGGCGATCTCGGCATAACTCATCGCCTGGTCGATGAAAAGTG
>JBILFE010000027.1:0-12531 GCA_044351705.1 Luteolibacter sp.
GCTGGCGGGCGGAACGGCTCGGCGGCCTGGCTGGCGAGGCAGGATGCAACGAACAGGAGCGGGATGAAATAAGAATGAGGTAAAATCATGGGTGGAGGCAGTTGAAGATGGGATGGTTGGCTGTGCGGTTTAGGGTCGCGAAGGGGATGACAGTGAACTGGACTTTTTGTCGTCTGACAACCTTCTTCAAGAAATCACACCTCCCCCATCAGGCTTTTCCCAAAATCTTGAATCAAGCCAGCGCCGGCGGCGGCAGTGACCGGATAGATATCGGGTTTGAGGGTGGTGGTGGCGAAGTAATGCGCACGCACGGCGGCGGCAAAGGTCTCGACTTGCCCGTCCTCGACAAAGGCGACCATGCAACCGCCGAAGCCGGCACCGGCCTGGCGGGCGCCAATGACCCCCGGCGCGGCCAGCATCGCCGCCATCATCGAATGCATCGCGGGGGCGGCGATTTCATAGAGGTCGCAGGCGCCGGCGAATGATGCGGCGGCGAGGTGGCGGATGGCGGTGCGGTCATTGTTAGACAAGGCCTCGGCCAGCGCGTAGACGCGGGCGTGTTCCTCGATGATGAAGCGGCAGCGCATGGCGACGATGGCGGGCAGGTCCTGCTGGTGGGCATGCAAGTGCTCGGGGGAGACGTCGCGCAGGGCCGCTGCACCTAACAGACGAGCCCCGGTCTCGCACTGGGCGCGGCGTTCGCCGTATTCGGAGCCGGCGAGTTCGCGTTGCGACTTGGTGTCGCAGATGACGATGCGGATGTCATCGGCGATGGTCACGGCGTGGCTGGACAGGTCGCGGCAATCCAGCAGCAGCGCGCATCCCTGCTGACCCATGCAGGAGGTGAATTGGTCGAGGATGCCGCAGTTGACGCCGACGTAGCGGTTTTCGGCGCGTTGGCAGAGCAGGGCTTTTTGCAAGGGCGCGAGTTGCCAACCACCCAGCGTCTCAAACACGGTGGCCGCCGCGCATTCAAGCGCCGCAGAGGAACTCAAGCCGCTGCGCAATGGCACCGTGCTATGGATCACGCCGTCAAAACCGCTGAGTGGCAAGCCTTCTTCCTGCAGGGCCGCCGCCACGCCATGAACGTAATCGATCCAGGGTTGGTCCGCGGTTTTTTCCGTTGAATCCAGCGCAAACGAAGCATCCGCGTTGAGGTTGAGCGAGTGGAGGTTGACGCGGTTCGTTTGATTCGCCCGCGCCGCGATCCAGGTGTCGCGGCCGATCGGGAGTGTTAGAACCGCGCCCAGGTTGTAGTCGGTGTGGCTGCCCATCAGATCGACGCGGCCCGGCGCGCGGCACCAGAGGTCGGGCGGGGTGCCGAAGCGGGATTGAAAGGCGTTGGCGATCAGGTCACGGCGGTGCGGGGCGGTGGTCATGGCTGGCAGTCTAACGATCTTGTTTTGTTTGTTAGGTGGCATGTGCCTGTCAGGTGGGAAAAGCTTCGAGCATGGCGACGACATTTTCCAGCGGGATATCCGACTGCATGCGGTGCGACGGGCCGAGGACCAGTCCGGTGCCGTCGGGCGCGAGGTCGCGGATGCAGGCGGCGGTGGCGGCCCGCACTTCATCGGGCGAGCCATTGGGCAGCACCGACTGGGTCGAGAGGCCGCCATAGAAGCTGAGGTGATTGCCGAATTCGCGATACAGGCGGGCATGATCCAACACTTCCGGCTGCACCGGGTTGAGGCAGGTCAGGCCGATATCCACCAGATCGGGCAGGATTGGCCAGATGTCGCCGTCGGAGTGGAGGATGACGGGCAACCCGGCGTCGCGGAACACCGCAAACATCCGCGCCAAGCGTGGCTTGATGAGTTGCCGCCACAGCGCGGGGGAAAACAACAGGCTCTTTTGCGCGCCGTAGTCGTCACCAAAATAACCACCGTCAACTCCGAGCGCCACGAAGCGCCTGGCGAGGGTGGTTTGGATTTCGGTGATCCGGTCTAACAAATCAGCCGCCCACTCCGGCTCGCAGGCCAGATCCATGAGAAACTCGTCGAAGCCGCGCAACGACCAAGCCCGCTCAAACAGGGCGAAGCCGAAGTTGGGCACCACGAAATGCCGGTCCGCATCGGCGGCGATGGCGGCGGCAGCCTTGTCTAACAATGATGCGGCATCGGGGTCCGGCCAAGGGAAGGCATCGAGGTCGGTTGCGTCCGCCATAGGTGCGGCGGCGTGCCAGTAGCCTTCCGTGGCGGTGCCCCAACCGGCACCCCACCAATCATAACTGATGAGCCCATCGTCACTGAGGCGCGGCGCCTGGTTGACATCAACGCGCAGCAGATGGTTGTCGAAACGGGCCGGCAGATCGGCGATGGCGCATTGGAAATGTCCGGCGAGCTTGGCAGCCAAGGTGCCGGTGTAGTTGGTTTGCACCGGCAGGCGGTCCACCGGTTGGCGCCAGATGGCGCGGCGCATGCGTTGTTTGGGAGTGAGCGGATGGGACATGGTCAAAGCATGATGCGGGCGGCACGCCACCTGGCCGGATGAGACTTGCTGTGTCAGCACACGCGCAGTGTTTCAATCCCTAGCAGGCATCCGAGCTTTTCGATCTTGTGGGCGATATGCCCGACGCCGACGGCGCAGTGGTGGGCCGGGGCTGCGGCGTTCCAGCGTTGGATGAACTCGCGCGCGCCGCAAGGGAAACGATAGCGGCTGTTGGTGTTGCCGATTTCGAGGATGGGGCCGGCCACGGACTCGGCCTGGGCGCACAGCAACGCGAGTTTCCCGTCAGGCCGCTCGATGACGGAAAGCAGGGTGACGGGGCCATGTTTCACGGCCATCTCCACCGACACGCCGCGGCCGACCTTGCCATGATAGACCTTGAGGGGTCGCACCTTGGTCTTGCCTTGGGCGATGGCAATGTGGCCCGGCCCGTCGTGACCCATGAGCACCACATCGTCGGTGAAGTCCATCGCGTAATATTCCGTGAACGAACCGCCCGCGCCGAACAGGTCCATGATCTTCATCGCCTGGACGTTCTTCACCTCGTATTCGCCGGCCACCGGGATGCCGCGCCCGGTGAGTTGCGAGGTGCCCAGAATGATCGACGCCAGCGCGGCCTCGGTTTCCGCCACCCCCGTGCCCTTGTAAAAATACGCCATCGACCCCAGCCGGTAATCCGCCACCAAGCGGTCGAGGGCCACGGCCGTGCGCGCCGCCTCCGCCAGATCCTCCGCCGGACAATCCGCCTGCACCTCGAACACCGCGTCAAATTCTAACAATCTCGCCGCGATCTCGGCGTCGCTCACCTCGCGGCGCAGCGCGGCGAGTTCGTCGACCTCGAGGATTTCGACGTGGGTGCCGAAGGTGGCGCACTGCAAGGTGACATCGGAATAGATATCCAACATGCCGCCATAGTAGTGGCCCATCAGGCCGAGCCGGTTGGTGGCCATGCCGGCGGCGACGCGTGCGGCCTCCACCCAGGCATCCACCTCTTGCCAGCATGCGGGGTCGTTTTCTAACACGCCGGTGATTTGGCGGAAGGGGATGCCCGCCCGTTGGAACACATTGGCAATCTCCGGCATCGGACATGCCGAACAAAACGCCAGCCAGTCGCCTGTCATCCGGGTGCGGTCACCCAGCGCGTTGAACTTGGCATAATCGATGGCCGGCTCGGGCACGATGTTGAGCACCACCACCGGCACTTTCGTCCGCCTCACCACCGGCAGCACGGTGGAGGACAGCGCATAGGTCGTGACGTAGAGGAAAATGAGGTCGACGTCGGCGCGGCGGAACTCGCGGCCGGCGGCATAGGCGCGGTCGGGATTGTCCACCAAGCCGAGATTGACGACTTCCACACCCGGCCGCTCGAGTTTGTGAGCGACGCGGGCGACGTATCCCTCGAGGCGTTCCTTGAGGCCGGCAAACTGCGGCCAGTATGCATCCAGACCGATGCCAAACAACCCGATGCGCACCGGTTGCGGCTGTGGCTCAGGCACGGGCGGCAAGGACGGATTTTTCATAGGTCTTGAGCACACCCATCCACGCTGCGCCTAACGGCACGTTCTGGCGCCGGCAATGCTCGTCCCAGACCAGGCCCCACGGCAGCGACTTGCATTCTTCAAACAGGGCGAGCCGCGAGGTGAAATCCCCCGCCGCCTCCAGCTCGCGCAATTTTGCGGATGGTTCTAACAAGGCTAGCAGCAGCCCCTTGAGGGTGTTGCGGGTGCCGATGACCCAGGCCGCCACGCGGTTGATGCTGGCATCGAAATAATCCAGCCCGATGTGGGTGCGGCCGAGGAAATCCCCGCGCACCAGTTCCTGCATCAGCGCCAGGGTCGGATCATCCAACAGCACCACGTGGTCGCTGTCCCAGCGCACGCCGCGTGAGACATGCAACAGGATCTCCGGCACGTATTGCAGCACCGAGGAAATCTTGTCGGATAGATTTTCGGTGGGGTGGAAATGGCCGGCATCCAGGCAGCACAGCGTTTGGTTCTTGATGGCGTAGCCCAGATAGAACTCGTGCGAGCCGACCACGTAGGACTCCGATCCGATCCCGAAGAGTTTCGACTCGACCGCATCGAGATGGAGGCACGGGTCGATTTTTTCCGCAAACACGGCATCCAGCGACGCCTCCAAGCGCGCCCGCGGTCCCTTGCGGTCCACCGGCAGATCCTTCGAGCCGTCCGGAATCCACACATTGGTCACCGTCGCCGAGCCGAGTTGGCGCCCCATCTCGGCACCGATGCGGCGGCAGGCCTTGCCATGCTCGATCCAGAACTCGCGGATGCCCGCGTCGGGATGTGTTAATGTTAGACCGTCGTCCGCTTTGGGATGGGCGAAGTAGCTCGGGTTGAAATCCATGCCCAGGCCGCGGGTCTTGGCCCAATCGATCCAGCTTTGGAACTGCGCGGTGGTCAGGGAGTCTCGATCAACCTTGCCGGCGCTGAAGTCCGCGTAGCAGGCGTGCAGGTTGAGGCGGTGGCGGCCGGGAATGAGCGCGTAGGCCTGATCGAGGTCGGCGCGCAACTCGGCGATGGTGCGGGCCTTGCCCGGATAGTTGCCGGTGACGGCGAGGCCGCCGCCGAGTTCGCCGCCTTCTTTTTCGAAGCCGCCGACGTCATCGCCCTGCCAGCAATGCAGCGAGATGGGGGTGGCCGCCAGCCGTTGCAGGGCCGCTTCCGTATCCACGCCGAGCGCGGCGTAGGTTTCCTGGGCAATGGTATAGGTGTTCATGTCGTTAGTACGTTAGGTATCAGCCTTTGCTGCCGAGGTAGTTGCCATAGCCGACCACCAGGGTGGAGGTCACCAATACCGCGAGACCAAGGAGCAGCAGGCCTTTGGCTTTGGAGCTTGCGCCTTTCCATTCGTGGAGGGCGAGTCCCCAAATCGAGCTGAAGATGATGATCGACGCCATGTGCAGCGTCCAACTCGAGAATTTGTATTGGCCCATCTGGGTTTCGCCCATCGAGTAGAAGAAGAACTGGAAATACCAGGTGAGGCCGGCCAGCGCCGAGAAGATGTAGTTGGCCAGCAGCGGCACCGGCGTTTTGTCATGACGGCCGTCCACGGCAGCGCCGTTGGTGCTGGGCGCGCCCTCGCCACCCGCGGCGGCGGCGTGGTAATGGGGCGACTTTTCACCCGGCTTGGAGGTGAAATACTGATAGCCGGTTTTGTTGCGCCAGTTGAGCAGGACGCACCAGATGAAGTTGGTGGTGAACCCGCCTAACAACACGACGATCAGCACCGGCAGTCCGGTCCACAGGCTGTGCTTGTCATGGATGGCAACCAGGTTGGCACCGCCTTCCGTCACCGCCAGCGCGGTTTCTTTTTCCGCCAAGGTGGACATTTCCTGCACAATGGTGAGCTGTTTGACGTCCCCGGCCACTGCGGCAAGACGCTTGGCGTAGGCCGTCACCCGCATGGCCACCAGCGCGCCACCGCCCTTGGTGCATGCGGTCACGGCGGCCACCACCGCGTCGGCTTTGGTCTGGGCCGTGGGCAAGTCCGCTTGCAACTTGGCCACCTGCCCGCTGGCGTCGGCCACCGCCACCTTGGCTTCCTTCAACTCGTTGATCTTGCGTTGGATCACATACGGCTTTTCGATCAGGCCGGTCACGTCGTTGAGGGTCGGTGCCGCCTCCTTCGTGGCCGGGCCGCTGCCACTTTTGAAAAGCTCGGCCGGAATGGCCGCCAGCAGCGCCTGGATCGCGTCGTCCGCGGGTTGGTACTCGCGCTGCACCGTTTTGCCCTCCTTGGCCGCGGAATTGACCATGTCCACCTTGAGGGTGGTTTCGCGGATGAAGTCCCCCGAGCTGAGGCCGAAGGCGAAGCAGGCACTCATGATGCCGGAGAAGGTGGCCACCAGCAGGCCTTTTTTGAAATTGAATTCCTTGACGGTTTCGAGTTTGTCCTCCTCGGACATTTCACCTTCTTTGGTGTGGCCCGCCAGCGCGGTGATGATGATGCCGAGGATACACACGCCCAGGCCGGCCAGCACCCAGCGGCCGTTGACCGGATCAATCAGCTTGGTGACAAACTCGCCCTTGAACAGCGGCGGAATCAGCGTCCCGAACACCGTGCAATAACCCAGCGCCACCGCCATGCCTAACGACATGCCCAGATACCGCATGGTCAGGCCGAAGGTCAGACCGCCAAAGCCCCACAACAAACCAAACAGATAGGTGTAGAACCACACGTGGCCGGGCGTCTCCATGAGCACGGTGATCACATCGGTGGTCTTGAGGGTGGCGAAGAACCACGGCGCAATGAGCCAGGAGAAGAAGCCGCCAACGAGCCAGTAGGTTTCCCATGACCAGCGTTTGACGCCCTTGTATGGCACATAGAAACTGCCGGAGGCAAGACCTCCGAGCCAATGGAAGAAAACACCAAGAATGGGATTCATAGTTGACGGTATGTTCGGGTTGTTGATGGATCGCCGGCTTGCTCCCGGCCCCGCCCCCTCTGCGGGAACCGTTCCATGAGCAAAAACCTGAACTTGTTCTAGCCAGCCGGCGGCCCCTTGGCTACTTTTGCTTTGCCAAACTTTGCGGCATCCGCTTTCCCATCAATCAAGGATAAATCCCTGATTCCAAACGGCCAATCATCATGCCAACCCAAACTTCGCGCCAAGCCCCCCGCAATTTCGCCCGCTATCTGCCCATCGACGACGCGTTGTTTGCGAGCCCGGTTTATCTAACAAGCGCGGGCCGCGCCACCATTCCGCCGGGTGCCGCCTATCCGCCGCCGGGGCATCCCGATCTCTATCAGTTCAAGTGGCGCGAGGGGCGGGTGCTGCCGGAGTTCTCGCTGCTGTGGGTTGAGGCCGGCGCCGGTGTGTGGGAAACCCAGCGCGGGTCATTCCCGATCCGCGCCGGCCAGGTCGGCCAAGTGCTCTCCGGCCAGTGGCATCGCTACCGGCCCGATCCGGCCACCGGCTGGAGCGAGTGCTGGGTCCAGTTCAATGGCCGGCTCGCCCACGAACTGGAAGCCAGCGGGTATTTTGCCGCGCCATCGCCGGTCTCCACGCCGGCCAACCCGCGGCTGTTCGCGCGGCAGTTGCTCGGGTTTTTGCGCGACATCGCCGCGCCGGATTTCTCCAACAGCAGCGCGCAGGGCCTGCGCCTGCTAGGCTTGTTAGGCGTGCTCCAGGATGCCGCCCAAAGTTGCGCCGCACCCGCCCGCAGCCTGATCGAAAACGCCCGCCAACACATCTGGAGCCACAGCCACCGCCAGTTGAGTGTCACCGAGGTGGCCGAACACCTTGGCGTCAGCCGCCGCACTCTGGAGCGGGCCTTCACCGCCGCAGGCTTGCCCGGCGTGTTGGATGAAATCACCCGCTGCCGCCTCAACCGCGCCGAGCGCCTGTTGCGCGAAACCCGCCTGCCCGTGCAGCACATCGTGAGCCTCGCCGGCTTCGGCACCGCCGAGCAAATGCGCTTGCAGTTCCAGGCTCGTCACGGCCGCAGCCCGGCCGCCTACCGCAAATCCGACAAGGAGGGACGATCCTCCGAGTCGCCCCGCTGCTGAGGTGTCAATGAGGATGGGGAAAAGTGGAATGGGCCTTCTGAGATCGATGGCGCGCCATTTTGCATTCATGGCTTGACAGCCGGCCATATTCCCATATTGTAACCCATACCGAACGATGAAAACCACATTGGAACTTCCCGATGACTTGATGATCCAAGCCAAGGCCACCGCCGCCCAGCGTCGTACCACCCTCAAAGCCATGTTTGAAAATGCGTTGCGGAGGGAGATTGATTACAAGCTGCCGCACGCAGGGAAGTCGGAAATCTTCACCACCAATGAATACGGGTTTCCTGTCATCAAACGGCAGGGTAAGGCTGTCATCACCAATGCCATGATCTATAAAATCATGGAAGAAGAGGACATTTGATTATCTCATTATGTATCTGTTGGATGTTAACTTGTTGATTGCGCTGGGTGATCCCTTTCATGTTCACGCGCCGCGGGCGCACCGCTGGTTCGCATCCATCAAGGGCGAGCCATGGGCGACCTGCCCGCTGGTACAGAATGGCTTTTTGAGAATCCTGGGGAATGCGTCCTACTACAAGTCGCCGGGGCCGCCGCATGTCGTGATCGGGCTTCTCCAACAAATCTGCACCTGTCCCGGCCATCAATTCTGGCCGGACTCTGTTAGCCTGTGTGATTACCCCGGGCTGCCCGCCGCCAAACATCTCACGGATTTCTATCTGCTGGCGCTCGCCATCCACCGCAATGGCAAACTGGCCACCCTGGATCGGCGCATTGATCCATCCCCGATCCCCGGTGGAAAAAAAGCCTACCACGTCATCCCTTGATCCAACGCCGCGCCGAGCGCCTGTTGCGCGAAACCCGCCTGCCCGTGCAGCACATCGTGAGCCTGGCCGGCTTCGGCTCCGCCGAGTAAATGCGCCTGCAGTTCCAAGCCCGCCACGGCCGCAGCCCGGCCGCCTACCGCAAATCCGAGTGACAAGCGCGGTGGAATGGTGCAGGCTGCGGGGCACGGATGGATAATATTCTGGCAAAAAACCTGCTCATTCTGGCCTCGGCGGGCTCGGGCAAGACATTTCAGTTGGGTAACCGGGTGATCGGGTTGGTGGCGGGCGGGGTGGCGCCGGAACGGATTGTGGCACTAACATTCACGCGCAAGGCGGCCGGCGAGTTCGCCGATGCGGTACTCACCAAGCTCGCCAAGGCGGCCGGCACCGAGTCGGCGGCGGCGGATTTGCGGCGGGATCTGGCGTTGCCCGCGGCGGATTTTGGTGCGGCGTTGGAGCAGGTGGTGCGGGCCTTGCCGCGTTTCACGCTGGGAACCATGGACAGCTTTTTTTCCAAGGTGATCCGTGGTTTCCAGTACGAACTCGGATTGACCGGAGGCAAGTTCGATTTATTGGAAGGGGCGCGCGCGGCGGCGGCACAGGATGATTTGTTGGAAATCTTGTTGGCCGGGGTGTTGCCGGAGGCCGACGGGGAGGCCTTTTTCCAGGCGTTCCGGCGGGCGCTCCTAGGCAAGCAGGAGACCCGGGTGCTCGAGGCGCTGCGCGAATTCGTCAAGGACTGGCAGGGCCGCTACCGCGCCGGCAGGAAGGTGGCCTGGGGGCCGGCGGAGATGGCTGGGGTGGCGCTGGAGGATTGGGAGGCGCGCAAGGCGGGATTGTTAGACAAGCTGGCGCGGAGCATCGCAACGCTTGCCTTCACCGACAAACGACAGCAACCGGCGTTGGAAAAGGTGATCGACCAGTTGCAGGCGCACGCGATCGGCAGCGGCAGCCTGGGGGGAGTTACTGGCTTGTTAGATAGTGTGCTGGCGGCGGTGGCGGGTGGGGATGGCGCGCTGGCGGTGAAGTTTCACAAGGAGTTTGTGATAGACGGGCCGGCGGGCGAGGCTCTGCGCGAGGTGTTGGAACTGGCGGCGCGGTGCGAGTTGGCGGCGGCGTTGCTGCGGACGCGGGCGGTGCGGGAGGTGGTGGCGGTTTATGATGCTCTGTGCGAGCAACGCCTGCGCCGGCGTGGGATGTTAGGGTTTGACGACGTGAAGGTGTTGATGGGCGCGTGGGCCCGGGGCGAGGATGCGAGGTTGCGGCGCGAGGCGGTGGATTTCCGTCTCGACGGGCGCTATGACCATTGGTTGCTCGACGAGTTTCAGGACACGAGTCTGGCGGATTGGGTGGGTTTGCTGCCATTGATCGATGAGGCGGCGGGGGCGGGTGAGGGTTCGATGTTTATCGTGGGGGATCGCAAGCAGGCGATTTATGCCTGGCGTGGCGGCGAGGTCGGCTTGTTTGATGAGGTGATGAGGCGCTATCAGGGAGGCTTGGAGGTGGAGACCATGGCGGAGTCGTGGCGTTCGTGTCCGGAGGTGTTGGAGTTGGTCAATGGCGTGTGCGGACAGGTGGCCATCATGCACGCATTGTTTGGAGAGGCGGCGGGCCGCTGGCAGTGGCAGGAGCATGTTGCCGCCGCACCGTTGCAAGCCGCGGATAAACGCGGCGAGGCCAGGGTGGAAGTGGTGGCGGGCAAATGGCCGGAGCGCCTCGAGCGGCTGGCGGAATTGTTAGGTGAGCTGGGGATTGGCCAGCGTGCCCTGTCCTGCGGGGTGTTGGTGCGCAACAACAAGCAGGTGCGCGAAGTGGCCGACCACCTGCGGGCGGCTGGATTTGACGTCATCGAGGAAGGCCGGCGCGAACCGGCGAAGGACAATCCGGTGGGCATCGCCCTCGGGCATTTGCTCAAATGGATGGCGGATCCGGCGGATGCCTTTGCGTGGGAGGTGGTGGCGATGTCGCCGCTGGCCGGGGTGTTGCATGCGGGTTATGGGGCCACCTGGCATGAGATCTGGGATGGCTTGTCAGAGCGGGCTGCCGCAGTGGGATTCGCCAGTATGATCGAGGCGGTGGTCGATCCTTGTTGGGATCAATGGTCGGATTTCGGGCGGCGGCGGGCCGGCGACGTGGTGGCAGCTCTGGCGGCGTTGGACTCGCAGGGCGGCGTGACCGCACGGGAGGCTGCGGACCGGGTGGAACGATTGGAGGTTTCACAAAGCCCCGGCGTGGCCGCGGTGCAAGTGATGACGATCCACAAGGCCAAGGGGCTCGGGTTTGATGTGGTGGTGCTGCCGGATGTGCCAGGCGATGGCATCCCACAGGCGCAGCGGTTCAGCGTGGCGGAGGGTGTGGGATGGATCAGCCAAACGCCACCGAAGTGGGCGCGGGACATTCTGCCAGAGCTGCGCGAGGCTGAAGCCCGCTGGGCGGCGGACCAGCGTTACGAGGCCTTGTGTACGTTGTATGTGGCGCTCACGCGGGCGAAGCGCGGGTTGTATGTGTTGCTCGAACCGCCCTCGAAGACACGCGAGGCTGACAAGGCCTCCTTGTCAAATTGGCTCGAGCAGGCGGTTGGCTCAAGCGCTGAACCGGGCGTGGTCTATCAGAGTGGGGCGGCTGACTGGGTCGATGCGGTGCCGCTGTTGGAGAAAAAGCCGGAGGCGGCGGTGCGCATTGTGTTAGGCGCCGGGGTGGCGCGACGCGAGCGGATCACGCCCAGCGGTGCCAAGCAACCGCAGCCGGCAGGGCCGTCCCGGCGCTCTGCCGCGGGAATGCAGTTTGGCAGTGAGGTGCACGCCGCATTTGAGCAGGTCGGGTGGGTGGATGAGGTGGTGCCGGCTTTGGCACAGGATGCGGCCGGCAAACGGGTGTCTGGATTGTTAGGTGAGGCGGATCTGCATCCCCTGTTTGAGCGGCGCGGCCGGGCGCTTGAGTTGTGTCGCGAACAGCCGGTCGATGCCATGCTCGACGGCAAGTGGCTCAGCGGCGTGATCGACCGGTTGCATCTCCATCGCGATGCCGCAGGCGTGGTGACGCGCGTGGAGGTGATTGATTTCAAAACCGATGCGTGTGGGGACATGGCAGTTCTGGGTGCGCGCTATGCCGGCCAGATGCAAGGGTATTGCGAGGTGATGGCGCGGGCGTTTCCAGGGGCAATCGTCGAAGGGACCTTGCTTTCCACGCATCTGAAAAAATCACTGCGGGTCGTGAGCGAATGAGCAAGTTCAAGTCCCTTGAAGTTGCGGCAAATCGTGGCCACCCCCCCCGTGACACGGAGCTGCACCGCAGTGTAAGCAGGCACGGTCGTGTCTTATGTCACCGTCCTGACCGACAACTGGCGGGCGCTGAACAGGCTGGCTTGGGCGTCTTCCCGCAATGCCCGCGCCCCGCTGGTTCGGCGCGGCCCGAAGTGGCTGCGATAGTGGGCAAATACCCCGTCCACATAGGATTTCGAGCCTAGCACCAAGCCGTCGGTAAAGTATCGCACCCGGCATCGCAGCAACGCGGCGCGACTCAATTTCCCCTGACGTTGTTTCTCCGCGGCGGCCTCTTCGCTGCCAATCCCCGCCCGCTTCTGCCTCTGCTTCTCGGCGCTGCCGCTACTAACATCCGCCCGCTCACGGCCGTCCTCAAACAACCAGCACCGGTACACTTCCGCAGCGCTCATGCCTTTGGCCGTGGCCGGGGTGTCCCAGGCTTTTGCGCCCCCATCCGCATGCCCCACCACCTGGCACAGCCCCAGACGTGCCGCCGTGCCGCC
>JBILFE010000506.1:0-3570 GCA_044351705.1 Luteolibacter sp.
GCGAAGGTTTGCAGCAGGGTGATCATGCTCTCGTAGCGTTGTGGCTCAATCGAGCGGGTGTTCATGTAGGCGTCCTTGAGGCTGGCTATGGATTCCTCGCTGAGGGTCTTGCGGCCAAGCGAGCCAAGCATGGCCGCGAATTGGGTCTCGCTGGGCGCTTTGGTGAAAACCTGGCCGGTTTTCAAAAAGCCGATGACCGAGGCACCCATTTTGACCGGCACGGCTGTGGCGCAAAGACCGGCAAAACAATTGCAGGTGGACGGCCCCTTGAGCTTGGCTTCTTTCATCAGTCGGCGGTTGGTTTCCTGGCAGGCGACGTAGGAAGTCCCGCACAGATTCAGGGCCTCGCAAAACGGACTGCGGTTGACGGTTTGCTCGTCCAGCGACCAATAATCCGGATCCGCAGAGACAAGTCGCAGCGGCAGACCCGTGGATATGCGAAAGGCATCCTGATAAATTTTGAATCGATCCGACTGAATGATCCGGTCAAACAAGTTGTTTTCAAAGGATTTAGGTGTGTGAATAAGGGTCGGCATGTTGATCGATGATTGTCCGGGCGGAAACTAGGGAGTGTATTGCGACTTTTCAACCTTTGTTCGTGGCAGGAGCCCGAAAAATTATCGCCGGCAGCCAAAAGCCATCGCGTAATTCCGCCAAGCGCAGGCTTGCCGCCCACCGCCCGGCCCCCCTAAGCTCCGGCGTGGCCGTCAAAAACATCGTCTATTTCGATCTGGAAACCCAACGCAGCTTCGGCGACGTCGGGGGCTTCGCGCATAAATCCAAAATGGGGATCTCGGTGGGTGTCACCTACAGCACTGCCCGCGGCAGCTACGAAATTTACCCTGAAAATGAAATGGATCGCCTTGGCGAGGAGCTCGTGCGCGCCGATCTGGTCGTCGGCTGGAATCATCTCCAATTCGATTACCCGGTGCTCCAACCCTACATTTTTCACACCCTCGCGGATCAAACACTCAACCTCGACATGATGCTCGACTTGGAAAAAAAACTCGGCTTCCGCCTCAAGCTCGACGTGGTGGCCTCCGCCACCCTCGGCACCGGCAAAACCGCCGACGGCCTCGATGCCCTGCGTTGGTGGCAGGAACACAAAAAGGCCGGCGACTTCGCCCCGCTGCGTAAAATCGCCGAGTATTGCGCCTTTGATGTGAAGGTCACCAAATGCGTCCACGAATACGCGCTGCAACACGGGATATTGAAATACGATGACCGCAATGGCCGCATCGCCGAAGTCGCCGTGGATTGGAAGTAGGGCGGGCATTCCCGAGGCGGGTGAGTCAGCTCCTGCCGGGCGATTTATAGGCGTGCCCCAACGATTCGTTTGCCACTCCGCTAAAATCGGTTAATCTCCCCGTCACGGCCATGCGTTGGCCGCTCATCATTATGAATCCTCCCCATGTGGCAATTGTAGGCGCGACGGGTGCCGTCGGTGAAGAAATGCGGCTGTGTCTCGAACAGCGGAATTTTCCTGTGGGTAAACTCACCCTGCTCGCATCCGCCCGCTCGGTGGGCAAGTGCTTCCCGTTTCGGGGCGAGAGCATCGCGGTGCAGGAACTCACGCAGGATTCATTTGCCGGCGTCGACATTGCATTGTTCAGCGCCGGGGGCTCGATTTCGTTAGAGTACGGCCCCGCCGCGGCGGCGGCCGGAGCGGTGGTGATTGACAACTCCTCGGCCTTCCGCATGGAAGCGGACGTGCCGCTGGTGATTCCTGAAATCAACCCGCAGGCCGCGAAAAACCCGCCGCGCAACATCATCGCCAATCCCAACTGCACCACCATCATCTCCCTCATGGCGTTGGCGCCGCTGCATGAGGCGTTCGGACTCGAAGCGGTCATCGCCTCGAGTTATCAGGCGGTTTCCGGCTCGGGTGCGCAGGGCATCCTTGAGTTGGAAGAGCAAGTCAAGGCCATCACCGCCGGCATGCCCTTCACGCCGAAAGTCTATCCGCGACAGATCGCTTTCAATGTGATCCCGCAAGTGGATGCCTTCACTGATAACGGCTACACCAAGGAGGAAATGAAAATGCTCAATGAAGGCCGCAAGATCCTCGGCCTGCCAGGGCTCAAGGTTTCCTGCACCTGCGTGCGGGTGCCGGTCTACCGCTCGCACTCGGTCTCCATCACCGCGAAGTTCACCCGCCCGGTGGATGTGGACGCCGCGCGGGCCGCCTTTGCCGGCAAGCCCGGCATCGAGGTCGTCGACGATCCGGCCACCCGCTTGTTTCCGGTGCCGCTGGATACCACCGGCAAGGATGCCTGCCTCGTCGGCCGCATCCGCAAAAACATCGTCCTGGATAACGCGCTGGACCTGTGGGTCGTCGGCGATCAAGTGCGCAAGGGCGCCGCCCTCAACGCCGTGCAAATCGCCGAGATCCTCTGAGCAGCCGTTCACAGGCATGGCAAAACGACAATGCCGTCGGCATCGGCTGGCAACGGTGCATTCCTCAGCGGACTCTCAATTCGACGCTGTGCTCCCGATGATCATCACAAAGGGGAAGGATGTTGCCGGGGAGGGGCTCTCCATCTAGCGTGAGCTGGGGTGCATCGGGCGCATCGGCGGCAAGCCGACTGACGCAGATGTGATAAATCGCTTGGCGGTAGCGGTAGTGAATGCGGAAGCTCGGCCACGCCTGTGGCAGGCATGGGGTCAGGCGCAATCGAGTGCCTTCCAGATTTGCACCCAGCAACGATTCTATGAGCAAGCGATACATCCACGCGGCGGCCCCCGTGTACCATGTCCAGCCTCCCCGCCCGGTGTGCGGCGCGGCGGCATAGACATCGGCGGCGACGACGTAGGGCTCCACTTGATAGGTGGCGAGTGTTGCGGGTGTTGCGCTGTGGTGGATGGGATTGAGGAGCGCGAAGAGTTCCCATGCACGTTCATGTTCTCCCATCTGCGCGAAGGCCGTGGCGGTCCATACCGCGGCATGGGTGTATTGGCCGCCATTCTCCCGCACACCGGGATAATAGCCTTTGATATAGCCCGGGTCGTGGGGCGAATGGGCGAACGGTGGATTAAACAATTGGATCAGCCCGCTGTCACGGTTGACCAGTCGCTGATCCACTGCTTGCAGCGCCTGGCGCGCGCGGGACGGGTCGCCGCCACCACTGAGCACCGCCCAACTTTGCGGCAGCGAATCGATCTGACATTCCAGATCGGCTTGGGACCCGAGGGTGGAGCCATCATCGTAGTAGGCGCGGCGATACCACTCGCCATCCCAGGCGTGTTGTTCGATGTTGGCTTGGAGCTGTTGTGCCTGAATGAGGCAGCGCTCGGCAAACTCGCCATCCTGGCGCGCGCGGGCAAGTTTGGCAAAGCGGGTGAGCACATCATAGAGGAAAAACGCCAGCCACACACTCTCGCCGCGCCCGTCTTTGCCGACCCGGTTCATGCCGTCATTCCAATCCCCCGAACCTATCAGCGGCAATCCATGCGCGCCGAATTTCAGCGCGTGCTCGATGGCTTGCACACAATGTTGGTACAGCGTGGCGGACTCATCCGAGCGATTCGGCAAATCATAGTAGGATTCCTCCTCCGGCTTGACCTGCCGGC
>JBILFE010000328.1:0-4870 GCA_044351705.1 Luteolibacter sp.
GCTGGAAAGGGAAACGCCAGCGGATTGTGGTGGGCCCGGCGGAAGGGGCGAGCTATCACATCATGAGCCGCACCGCGGGCGGCGAACGCTTGCTCGGAGACACAGAAAAAGAAGCGCTGCGCCGCCTGATGTGGCGCATGGCCCGCTTCAGCGGGTTGAAAATCCACACCTATGCGGTGATGGACAACCATTTCCATATCCTCGCCCGAGTGCCGGCCCACAACACGTTCGTGGCGCAATTCGTCGACCCCGGCGGCGAGGCGCGCTTGCTGGAGCACCTGCGCCTGCTGTATTCGCGGGCATACATCGCGGCGCTGCGGGCGGAGTTGGCAGACCTGCGGCAGCGCGGGCTGCCGGCGGAGGCGGAGTCGCTCATCGCCGGCTACCTGCGGCGGATGTGCAATCTGCCGGTGTTTGTGAAGGAGTTGAAGGAGAGGTTTTCGCGCTGGTATAACAAGCACCACAACCGGCGCGGGACGCTGTGGATGGAACGCTTCAAGAGCGTGCTGGTGGAGGACGGCGAGGCGCTGCGGACGATGGCGGCCTACATCGATCTGAACCCGCTGCGCGCAGGCATGGTGAAAGACCCGAAGGATTACCGGTGGTGCGGCTATGGGGAAGCGATGGGCGGCGGCACGGCGGCATGCAGCGGGTTGTGCGGGGTGGTCGGGCATGCGGATGGCGGCGCAAAAGCCTGGGACACCCCGGCCACAGCCGAAGGCATGAGCGCTGCGGAAGTGTACCGGTGCTGGTTGTTTGAGGATGGCCGTGAGCGGTCGGGTGCCAGTAGCGGCGGAGCAAAGAAGCGGGCGGGGATTGGCAGCGAAGCCGCCGCCGCAGAGAAACAACGGCATGGAAAATTGAGCCGGGCCGCGTTGTTGCGCTGCCGGGTGCGGTATTTCTCCGACGGCTTGGTGCTGGGCACGAAATCGTATGTGGACGGAGTGTTTACACACTATCGCAACCATTTCGGGCCGAAGCGAACGAGCGGCGCGCGGGCGCTGCCCGAAGACGCCCATGGCAGCTTGTTCACGGCACGACAGTTGGCAGTGCGAACGGTGGGGTAGGGTTCTGACCCCGTAAGCGTGTGATAATTTGCATTGCCATCCTGTCCAGTTCCCGTAGAGTCCCTAAAACCTTGTGTGAAACCTTTTAGCATGGAATTACTAACAACGTCCGTCACCCGCGCATGCCGCTTGCTTGCGGTCCTCGCGTTGGCCTCGTGGATGGGTGCTGCCACCGCACGCGCGGCGGCGTCGGTGTGGGATGTTCGGAAAATCGACGGGGATGACTACGTTTCGGTCGATAACATCAAGCAGTTTTACCACTTTGCCAAGCTGACCCGCAGCGGATCCGCCGTAGTCTTGGAGAATGCCAAGATTCTAATGACGCTCAACGTCGGATCCACCGAGTGCACGATGAACAAGGTGAAGTTTGTGTTCAGCAAGGCGGTGGAAGAGATCAATGGCAAAGCCTATGTATCACGCACGGATTTGGCGAAGTTGATGGATCCGGTGCTGCGGCCGAATTTCATCAGTAAAGCCGGCAACTTCAAAACGGTGCTGCTGGATGCCGGCCACGGTGGCAGGGATCCGGGTGCCACCAACCCCTACGGCACCGAGGCGGCCTACAATCTCAAGCTTGCCAACCTCGTCAAGACGCAACTCGTCAAGCGCGGCTATCAAGTCATCATGATCCGCGACAGCGACCGCTTCCTGTCATTGCAGGAACGGGTGAACGCAGCCAACGCCATCAAACAAGACGCCATCTTCATCAGCATCCATTTCAACTCCGGCGGCATGGGGGCCCGCGGGATCGAAACCTTCACGCTCTCGCCCCTGGGCGTGGCCCACTACGGCAGAGGACTGGTTGAGGCGGATCATTTCCAACGCGCCGGCAACGAACATGATTCGGCAAACGTCGCCCTTGCCACCGCAACCCATGGCATGGTGCTGCGCGCCCTCGGCACCAACACCTTTGATCGCGGCATCAAGCGCGCCCGCTACACCGTGCTCTCCGGGGTCCTGCATCCGGCGATCCTTTTTGAAGGCGGCTTCATGAGCCACCCCCATGAGGCGAGTTTGATCCAAGACGAAAGATACCAGGCGGCCCTCGCCAACGGCATCGCCTTCGCCGTGGATAAATACCGCATTGCCGTTACGCCACGACCCGTGACCCCGGCCACCAACTAAGGCACCACGCCACCAAGGCCGAGGATCGCCTCGGTCATGCGCAGGGCCGCCACATTCGGCCGCACCGCATGCACCCGGTGCAGCATCACGTTTTTCTCCCGCGCCAATGCCGTAATGGCCACCGTCGGCCACTCACGGTCGGTCGCTAGCGTCGGCCCCAACGCCTGGCCGATGAAGGATTTTCTGGAAACTCCAAGCATCAACGGGCGTCCGCCGACGCTGAGGGTTGCCATCTGCCGCAGCAGCGTGAGATTGTGTTCCAGGGATTTGCCAAACCCGATTCCCGGATCAAAACACAGGGCTTCACGGGCAATCCCCGAGCTTGTTAGAGTAGCCAGCCGCTCGCTGAAAAACGCCCGCAAGGTCGCCACCACGTCGCAGTACTGGGGGTTGGCCTGCATCGATTGCGGAGAGCCCAACATGTGCATCACCACCACGCCGCAGCCGCTCGCCGCACAAACCTCGACCATCGCCGGATCGTGTCGCAGTCCGCTCACATCGTTCACGATATCCGCGCCCGCTGCCAGCGCTGCGCGGGCCACGCCGGCCTTGGAAGTATCGATCGAGATGAGCCCGTCCCACTCGGCCCGCAGTGCGGCCACCACCGGCACGGTGCGGGCCAGTTCCACCTCCGCCGCCACCGGCAGCGCTCCCGGGCGAGTGGACTCGCCACCGATGTCGATCACCTCCGCCCCCTCGCCAATCATCCGGCGGGCATGTTCGAGCGCGGCGTCGATCTGCGCATGACGCCCACCATCCGAAAATGAATCCGGCGTCACATTCAAGATACCCATCACCCGTGCGCGGCGGGATAGATCGAGACTGCCTCGGCGTGTTTTCCAGTTCATGGCGAAAATGTCGGCTTGCGGGGCGTGCCGTCTGCCCTTACTCTGACCGCCATGAAAACTCTGGCAACCTGGAAAATCATTTTCCTCCTCATGGCGCTGCTGCTGCCATTGCAGGCGGCCAACGAAATCGACGCCGTCGATGGCCCCAACGTCCGCGTCATGCGCCATAAGGACGGCTCAAAAACCATTTTCACCCGCAGCCCTAACAACCAGGTCCTCACCAAGAAAACCTTCACCGCAGCAGGCCGCCTCTCGCTCATCACCATCTATCGCATGGATGCGAGTGGCAATCCGGTCGGCTGCAAAATCTATGATGGCCAGAAAACCGAACTCTTCAAAGTGTCCTACGGCTATCGCAAATCCGACGGCCAGTTGGTCATGGAACAGATGTGGGACAGCCGCGTCAAACGCATCAATCCGAAAAACCCGGCCGAGGAAATGCCGGTGCAAGTCGTCCGCTATGTGATCGATGCCCAGGGCAAACGCAGTGCGCCCATGGTTTTCAACCTGCTGCCGGGAAAAACCTTCGAGGAAATCTATGGTGCCAAGACCTCCGCCTTGCAGGCCGATCCATTCCAAGGCGGCAGCCCGCCGAAACCGGCCACCCCGCGGGCCAAATCCCCCGGCGGCAAGTGAGCCAAGCGCTCCCGGTGCCGGCCGCGTTTTGCGCTGCCATCTAACACATGATTGCGAAGCGAGTCATTTTCAAGGGACGCGTGCAGAACGTCGGGTTCCGCTACGCCGTCAAGGACCTCGCCCGCGCCTTCGACGTCTGCGGCTGGGTCAAAAACCTGCCCGATGGCAGCGTCGAACTGCAAGTCATGGGCGCGCCGGGTGAAGTGACCGCCTTCATCAGGGAGATTGCCGAGGAATCCAACGTCTCCCATCACATCAAATCCCACCTAACGGAAACCGTGCCTTTGTTAGATGATGCCGCGGGATTTAAGATCGCGAGGTGACTCGACCTCTTCTCTTACTTCTTGTGTCTTGGGTCATGCCGTCATGCCGTCTTGCGTCTGCTTTTCCTCCACTCTTGCCAGAATCCACAACAGATCCGAGAGGCGGTTGAAGAACAAGCGCACGGGTGCCGGCACGTCCTCGCCGGACTCATGCAACGCAAGCACCGCGCGTTCGGCATGCCGCGCCATGGCGCGCGCGAAATCCAGGCCGGCGCGTGCCAGCGAGCCGTCGGCCCCCGGTCTGGCCCAGCCGGTGAATTTGACGCCGCGCGCCTCGCACCGGCGCGCCTCGGTCTCAACCCAGTCCACATCCCCGGCGGTGAGTGACGCGTATTTATATCGTCCGAGGTCTTCGGGCAGGCAGGCGAGCTGGCCCATCAAGCCAATGAGTCGCTCCTGAACCGCATCAATGAGCGTGATGACCTCCGCATCGCCACCCGCCGCGCGTGCCAAGCCCAGGGCGGCATTGACTTCATCGACTGCACCCAACGCGGCCACCCGCAGCGACGTCTTGGCGATGCGCTTGCCAAACAATAAATCGGTTTCACCCGAATCCCCCCGGCCGGTGATGATGCTCATGGCCGCCAGCCTAACGCCGGTTCCGCCAATGTCCATCCCGGCTTTGTGTGGCAGAATGTGCCGGGCCCAGGGTAAGGGCGGAACCGGTGAGTACCAGTGCGCTCATGAACATGCGCAATTTTCACGGCCAAAAAATCCTTGCGTTCGGGAATTGAGCGGGGTATTGTTCCCACTCGTGCCCTGCCACTCAGCCCCCCCCTAGAGCCTTATGCTTGCTGTGGAAACCCAACAACTCGAGGAGCCGATAAAATCGGCGCGGACCCCGGATCGCAGTCACAGATGTGTCCACCAA
>JBILFE010000135.1:0-7588 GCA_044351705.1 Luteolibacter sp.
GCCACAGGCGGTCGCGGTGGAGTTCGAGGGTGACGCGCTGACGTACCTCCAACTGGAGCAACGCGCCAATGACCTCGCTGGCTATTTGCGCGCCTTGGGGGTCGGGCCGGACCGGCGGGTGGGTCTGTGCATCAAGCGGAGCCTGGAAATGGTGGTGGGGGTGCTGGGCATTCTCAAGGCTGGAGGGGCATATGTGCCGCTTGACCCGCTGCTGCCCCAAGAGCGGCTGTTCTATCAGGTGGCGAACGCGGCGTGCACCGTGGTGCTTACCCAAAACTCGTTGCTGCCGTTGTTGAAGCAGATTGAAGACGCCGCCAGCCCCCCTCTGCTGGTGGCGTGGGAGACTGTCACGATGCACGCCGCAGCGAACGCCCAGCAGCCGGCCGCCATGGATCCGCACCACCTGGCCTACGTGCTCTATACATCGGGTTCGACCGGGCGGCCCAAGGGGGTGGAAATGCCCCATCGGCCGCTGCTCAATTTGCTGCGCTGGCAATGTGCGGTATCACCCATGGCCGTTGGCAACCGCACCTTGCAGTTTGCCAGCCTCGGCTTCGACGTGTCATTCCAGGAGATGTTTGCCACCTGGCTAAGCGGCGGCACGCTGGTGCTGGTGACCGATGAAACGCGCAAGGATCCTGCCGCGCTGTTGGCCTTTCTCTCCGCCTCGCGCGTCGACCGGCTCTTCGTGCCCTACTATGTGTTAGAGCGGCTGGCGGAAGCAGCCGCCGCCCGCGACCTGCATCCCGGCCCATTGAAAGAAGTGGTGGTGGCCGGCGAGCAACTGCGCATTAGCCCTGACATCCGGCGCTTTTTTACCGCCCTGCCCGGCTGCCGGCTGTGGAACCAATACGGGCCAACCGAGGCGCACGTGGTCAGCAGCCATGAGCTGCACGGGGCGCCCGCCGGCTGGCCTGACCTGCCGCCCATCGGCCGCGCGCTGCCCAACTGCCAGCTTTATGTGTTAGATCCGGAGGGTCGGCCGGTGGCCGCCGGTGACATTGGCGAACTGCACATTGGCGGAAAGGTTTTGGCGCGCGGCTATCTCAATGCCCCGGAGCTCACTGCGGAACGCTTTGTAGCCGATCCGTTTCGCGCCGACCGCGAATCGCGGATGTACAAGACCGGGGATTTGGCCCGCGAACTGCCCGACGGTGCCTTGGAGTTCCTCGGGCGGATCGACCACCAAGTCAAGATCCGCGGCTATCGCATCGAGCTGGGCGAAGTCGAGGTGATACTCGGCAGCCACCCGGAGTTGGCGGCCTGCGCGGTGGTGGCGCGCATGGTGCGCGAGGGCAGTGAGCCGACCATTGGCGAGCTGCGCAAATGGCTTGGTGCCAAGCTCCCGGATTACATGATTCCGACGGTTTATCGCATGGTTCAAGCTTTGCCGCTGTCGCCTAACGGCAAGGTCGACCGGCAGGCACTGGCGCAACTTGACGGGGCGGCCCTGAGCACCGGCACCACCTACGTGGCAGCCGCGAACCCCGTGGAGGCTCAACTCGTGGAGATCTGGCAGCGCTTGTTCAAGCGCGACGGAATTGGTTGCCATGACAACTTTTTTGATCTTGGCGGGCACTCGTTGTTGGCGGTGGCGCTCACCGCGGAAATCGAGCAACAGATGAATTGCAAGCTGCCGATTGCCGCATTATTGCAATCTCCGACCATTGCGGAGCTGGCCCGGCGCTTCACCGACGCCAATTGGTCGCCGGCCTGGAAGTCGCTGGTGCCCCTGCAGCCGTCAGGGATCAAGCCGCCGTTATTTTTGCTCCACGGGTGGGGCGGGGACGTCTACGGGTTTGTGCATTTGGCGCAGTTGTTGGCCCCGGCGCAGCCGGTCTACGGGCTCCAAGCGGTGGGCTTGGATGGCGAGCAGGCGCGCCACACCACGGTGGAAAGCATGGCCGCCCATTACGTGGCGGAAATCCGCGCGTTTCAACCTGAGGGTCCCTATTTTCTGGGTGGCTATTCGTTAGGCGGGCTGATTGCCTTCGAGGTGGCCCAACAACTCTATCGGCTCAACCAGCAGGTGGCCGTGCTCGCCCTCATGGACAGCGAGCCGTGCGGCGGAATCCCATGGACCATCTATGGCAAGACCCTCGCGGCCTATTTCAGCCGGCGCGGGGTGCATCACCTGCGCCAGTGGATGGCAATCCCGCCGCGCGAATGGCTGCCATACCTCCGCGGGCGTTGGTCGGTGTTGCGCTATTTGTTAGATCGCAACCGTAACAAAGCCGCGGTCGTGACAGTCCCGCCGCCAATGGACAGCGAGCCGCCCAAGGTGCCGGGATTCAACGATTACTATCATGCGGTGGCCTCCACCTACCGGCTGCGCCCGTACCCGGGGAAAATGGATTTTTTTGCGAGTCACCAATCCGACGCGCGGTGGCTGCTGTCGTGGCGTTTTCTGGTGCGCGGCGGCGTCACATTCCATGAGATTCCCTGCCAGCATGAAGAAATCATTTCGCCGGATTACGTGCCGGTGTTGGCGGCAGCCATGAGCGAGGTTCTCACCGCCGCCCAGCCCCCCCCGCGCGCGCCCACCGCTTCGCCCCATGCAGTTGACCGTGCATGACTGGGATCGCTCTGCCAGGGCGCGGCAAACGGCCGTTAGCCTCAGAGGCCATGAGGTCCAAATCTGGCTTGCCACGGTACCCGGTGACGCGACGGATCTAACTGAAATCGCGGGGAGCCTCAGCTTGGACGAGCGCCAACGTGCGGCGCGCATGCAGGCGTTGGAGGCACAGCGGCAATTCATATTTGGGCGCGGCTGTCTGCGCGAGGTGCTCGCGGCGGCGTTGGATGCCCACCCGGCCGCGCTGAGCTTTGAGATGGGGGCGCGCGGCAAGCCGGCGTTGGCCTCAACCAGTTGCGGCGCCGACCTGCGCTTCAATCTCGCCCATTCGGGGGCGCGGGTGGCCATTGCCATAACCTACGGCCGCGACGTGGGAGTGGACATCGAGCGCATCGAGCCCCACATCGACTGGCCGGCGCTTGCCGCGCGGGTTTTTGCGCCGCGTGAGCTGAGCCGTTTGGCGGCGCTTGGCGAGGACCAACGACGGCTGGCCTTCTATCAGGGATGGACGCGCAAGGAGGCGTATTGCAAAGCCACCGGTGAAGGCTTGAGCGACGCATTGTGCAAGTTGGAGGTGAACCTGGCGCCCGGCGCGGACGCGCAACTGCTGGCCTTGCCCGCCGGACCTAACAAATTCCGGCGGTGGGCGATTTGGGAACTGGCCGTGGGGCCGGATTTTGCCGGTGCCGTGGTGGCCGAACAAGATTCCCCGCCGACGGTTTCATGATGAAAAAATTCATCAAAACTTAGCCGGGCCACCCAAGCTGCCCCAGCGATTCATGATGACAGCCACCGGGGATGCCACGAGTTGCGGCCAATCGAAAGGTTTTTTCTATTTACCCCCTCGTTCATTGCGATACGTTTCCGGTGGATTCAATGGTGCGCGCGGAGCGCGTGCCCAACGACAATGAAAGGGAAAGACGAAATGCAGACCTACAAGAAAAAACCCCTGAATTGGCTCCTCGTGCCGACGTTGTTACTGATGACTCCAATGAGTCTCCACGCTTGGGAGCCCAATGCCAAGGATCTGGACGATGCCATCAAAAAAGGCGACTTCGCTGGCTACCTGACGCAGGCCACCGCCTGGCTCGCGGAGAAGGCCCCGAGCGGATGCGATTGCCGATGCCGCGCGTGGCGCATTGCTCAAGGAGGCGACCTTGGTCAGCACCCTGGGCCAGCGCCAATTGATTGCAAGATGTGGCGCGGACAAGCTCGGCGCCTTTGCCAAGGCAGGGGCCGCGAATCAAACGTTCCTTGTCTGGTTTCTGAAGGACACGCAGGCGTTGGATTTGTATTTGGAAGCGGGCGTGCCGAACGACAAGGATTACGTTGGCTCGCTTGGCGTCCTGCGTTCCATCATCGCCGCGGATCCCGACGCCCGCAAGGGTCTGTACCTGAGGCTCGCGCTGGCCACCGCGCTGGCCCATGCCAAACCCGGCAAGGCGTTTGGCAGCGGCGAGGTGATTGATCCGGTCAAGCGCTATCAACACTTCAAGCAGGCTCATCAGGACAAGGACCTGGCACCCATGTTTGACGATCTAACGGTGTGGGAGTTGGCCAAGGTGGTGGACTCGTCAGCCTCTGACAGCGACCTCGCCTGGGCGCGGACGATGCTCAAGACGATGCGGCCCGAGCTTGTTAGGGAAGCGCGCTACATCGCCATGGTCTCGGAGGTGCAATACACCAGCGCCAACTGGGGACCACCGCCGCACACCTTCGCCACCGTGCTCAATGGTGGCGGCAAATGCGGCCCGCGGGCATGGTTCGGGCGCATGATCAACCAGGCGTTTGGCGTTCCGGTATGGGGCGTCAAACAACCGGGCCACGCCGCGGTGGGATTCTTGGGCAACGAAGGATGGAAAGTCAAACTCGGCCGCGGCTGGGACAAATCGACGTGGGACAACATGAATGGCAATCAGTTCCTCGAAATCGTCAACGCGCGGGATCATGCGGTGGATTTTTCGCAAGCCGAGCACTTGCGGTGGCTGGCGGACGCCGCCAAGTCGAAGGACCAGGCCGCGGCGCTCAAGCAAGCCGCCGCGCAGCTCGGAAAAAATCCCCAAGGCCCGAAGACCGGGCACAAGCTCACCTGCCGGAAATACCCGCCGCCGCAGGAAGAGAAGCCATGGCAAGCGGTGCCCGGCGTGCAGCACCTCGTGGCCACCGAGTGGTCAAAGAACGACAAGGCGTCGCGCCTGCCATCATTTGATTTCGGCAAGCAGGTGTATTTCCAAAAGAACGAGGACTCGTGGGTTGAATACAAGGTCAACATCCCCAAGGCGCAGACCTATGGCATCACCATCGGTCACGCCGTGGCCAACGGCAATTGCCGGGTGCGCATCTATGTCGGCGACACGAGGATTGGCTGGATGCCTCTCAACAACACCAAGGGGCTGTGGGGGAAGACCAAGGAATGTGATTTCCAACTGCCGCTAACCGAAACCCTGCGCTTTGTGTTTCCCGCCCAACGCGGCGTGGCGGTCAAATGGTTCGATCTGCGTGCAAAAGGCAACGCCCCACCCGCTCGCGAGGAAGCAGAACCGGAAGCCAAGTCCAAGGTGAAAGAGGATGCCCCTCCCACCAACGTCGCGCCAGAAGCAGAATAGAAAGAGGCGATTCAGAACCACAATCCAAATAGAATCATGAACCTCCGCCGAGTCACCCTCCTGTTGTCAACGCTCACATGTTGCTATCTCAGCCTGAGTGCCGCAGACGCCGGCAATGTGCGGCTGTTTGTGCTCTCGGGACAGTCTAACATGCAGGGCGTCAATCCCGATGACTCCTTCACCCCGGCGGTGAAGCAGGCCTTTCCCGATGATGACGTGGTGGTCGTCCACCATGCCGTGGGCGGCACGCCGATCCGCCGCTGGTGGAAAGGCTGGAGCGGCCCGCATGATGTGTCGGCCGTGGGGGCGGACCAAGCGCCTGGCGATCTCTATGTCACGCTCATGGCCAAAGTGGCAACGGCCCTCGCCGGACGGACGCCCGACACCGTGGTATTGTTATGGATGCAGGGCGAACGCGACGCCAAGAGCGGCCTCTCCGCCTCCTACGAACCGGCACTCAAAGGGCTTATCCAAGCAGTGCGCGACGATCTGAAACAACCCGCTGCCGCCGTGGTCATTGGCCGCCTGAGCGATCACCAAAAGGGTAAGGAACACTGGGACGCGGTGCGGGCGATTCAGGAAAAGGTCGCGACGCAGGATCCGCGCGGCGCGTGGGTCGATACGGACGACCTCAACGGCGGGAACAACGATTTGCACTGCACCAAGGATGGCTTTGTCGAGCTGGGCCGGCGGTTTGCGGCGAAGTCGCTGGAGTTGCTGGCCAAACCTAGCCCTGCCGCTCCCATGCCTGCCGAATTCAAACGCACCGACTGGAATGCCATGGCACGCCAGCAATTCATGCATCCGCCGGTCTTGACGTATTCACGCCTGGCGGGGGCTGCCAGTTATCGCTGCCGGGTAAGCTGGATAGATGCCAGCGGATCAACGCACACCAAGCCTCTGGAATCGGCCTCGCCAGAATTCGACCTGGCGGAAATGTGGTTAGACATGCGGCCGGCCAACGGCGTGGGGAAGGGCGGCCTGCCGGCACATGGTTCATTTCAGGTCTCTGCGGATGCCGTCGATTCAGGCGGCAAAGCGTTGGCAAGCGTCGTCTCCACATGCCAGTGGAAAGCCCCGTTCAACGGCCCCTACCGCGCAGCCAAATCCGCCTACGGCGAATCGGCTGCCAAAACCGTGGCATGCCTGTTGCAGAAGAAGCTAACGGGCGACGGTGGGTCCTTTCCAGTCCTCATGAATGCCGCCTACATTCGTTTGCTGACAAGCTACCTGCGGGTTTATCCACAGGGCGAATTAGCCGGGATGGCCATGCAGCAGGCCAAGCAATTCGGCCAGGACCTACTCAAGACCAGCACCCCCGCCGACTGGGTGTATGCCCACATGCCCATGTCACATCTTCCCGATTACCATCTCCCGTCCGGCCCCCAAACCCACATGTTTCAAGTGGGTCGCGGCGCGATGGCAGGCATGGCGTATCTGGATCTATATGCTACCACGCAGGACAAGGACTGGCTCGATGCCGCGCTGCGCATAGCAGCCACGCTGAAAAAAAAACAGTTGCCCGAAGGGCGGTGGCCATTCCGTGTCGAACCGCAGACCGGGACAGTGCTGGAGGATTACACATCAGACCAGGCCGAGGCGATCCTGTTGTTGGACGAGTTGGTCCGCAACCATGGCCAGCAGGACTTGCGCGCGCCGCTGGACAAGGCCGTGCAGTGGATGTTGCAGAACCCGTGCGTCACCTTCCAGTGGCAACAGCAGTGGGACGATCTCGGGACTTTCAGACCGTATGAAAACCTGGAGCACTATGACACGGCGCTTTTCATTGAGTACCTGTTGCGGCACGCGACTCCGCAAAATGCCTACGAGGCGGTGGCCGGAAAGCTCGCTCGCTATATCGAGGACCACTTTGTGGAATGGCAACCCTGCGAAGACCAGATCACCCCGGGAGTGCGCGAGCAGTATGTATGTTATCCGGTTATCGATTGGCACTGCGCGCACTATATCCGCGTCTGCATGGCCTTTCATGCCAAAACCAACGCGGATGTGTGGCTGCAAAAGGCCCGCGCCCTGGCCGACACTCTCACCGCAATCCAACACCCCAGCGGCTTCTATCCGACGTGGATGAAGCACAAGCCATCCAAGGATGCTCCCGGCGAGTTGAAGGATATCAACTACGCCGACCTCTGGCCCAATTGCAGTTCATATTCGGCCGAGATGTTGCTGCGCCTCGGCGAGCATGTCAAAGCCACTGCCGCTGTGAAGAAAATCCTAAATTCTAAGCATTAAATTGCCCCGCTTCGCGGTGCCATGCCAGTTAGGGCTGCGCCGGTTTTTTTCCATGCTCGCTAGCGCTCGCTCCGCGTTCTAAATTCTAATCCCATCAGTGCAATCAGTGTCATCAGTTCTTTTCTGTGGTTTTCTTGGTCCGCTTCTTCTCTAATCA
>JBILFE010000507.1:0-3567 GCA_044351705.1 Luteolibacter sp.
TCGCCTTCCTCGGCGGCCCGGCATGGGCCGCCGAAGCCATCACCGCGGAAACCGACTCCACCGTCGCCCTGATGCGTTTGCTAGACCGGCTGTGGTGCGACCGGCCGGAGCCACGCAGCCGGATTTTGCAGGTGGGTGTGGTGCTCATGCGCCTGTGCGAGGCCGGCAACTACACCCCGTTGTTGTTTCAGACCGCCGCCGATGGCGCCGCCACCCTCGACCTCGACAAGCAGCGGCGCCTGGATGCCACCCTCGACAAGCTGCGTGCCCGCTATGGCCGCAAGGTGGTTTACTACGGCAGCGTGCAGGACGACCGTGACAACGCCCCCATGCGCATCAGCTTCACCCACATCCCGGACGTGCGACTCGAACAGGATTGAAAGTGACATCGCGGGAATAATATGCCAGATAGAACAGTCTCATCTCACGCAAGCCGCGCATGATGGCGCATCTCAAACCACCTCACCACTCTCATGGGACTCGAAAAAATCACGCAGAAACTCCAAGAGGCTCTCCAATCCGCACAGAGTCTCGCCTCCAAATCCGCCCACTCCGAACTCAAAAGCGCGCATGTCCTGCTCGCCCTGCTCCAGCAGGAAGGCGGCATCGCCACCCCGATCCTGCAAAAGGCCGGCATCGATGTGCCGCGCCTCAAAGCCGCCACCGCCGCCGCCCTCAGCCGTGAACCCAGCGTCCAGGGCGCGTCCACCCAACCGCAGATCAGTGTCGGCCTGCGCGCCACGCTCGACGCGGCCGATACCGCCCGCAACAAACTTGGCGACGATTTCCTCAGCGTCGAACATTTCATCATCGGCGCGCTCAAGGGAGACTCACCCGCAGGCAAACTGCTCAAGGACGCCGGTCTGGATGAGAAAAAAGCGCTGGCGGCGATTCAAAGCATGCGCGGCTCACAAAAAGTCACCGATGATTCACCGGAGGGCAAATACCAGACCTTGGAAAAATATGGCACCGATCTAACAGCCATGGCGCGCGCGGGCAAGATCGATCCGGTCATTGGCCGCGACAACGAGATTCGGCGGGTGATGCAAGTCCTGTCGCGCCGCACCAAGAACAACCCGGTGCTCATCGGCGAACCGGGGGTTGGCAAGACTGCCATCGTCGAGGGCCTCGCCCGCCGCATCGTCTCCGGCGATGTGCCCGAGGCCATGAAACAAAAACGCGTCATCACCATGGACGTCGGCGGCATGCTCGCCGGTGCCAAATACCGCGGTGAATTCGAGGACCGCCTCAAGGCCTTCCTCAAGGAAGTCACCGATGCCCAAGGCCAGATCATCCTTTTCATCGACGAGCTCCACACCATCGTCGGTGCCGGCGCCAGCGAGGGCGCGGTGGATGCCTCCAACCTGCTCAAGCCCCAGCTCGCCCGCGGCGAGCTCCATGCCATCGGCGCCACCACCCTCGACGAATACCGCAAACACATCGAAAAAGACGCCGCCCTCGAACGCCGCTTCCAACCCGTCATGGTCGGCGAACCGTCCGTGGAAGACACCATCGCCATCCTCCGCGGCCTCAAGGAACGCTACGAAGTCCATCACGGCGTGCGCATCCAGGACGGCGCTCTCGTCGCCGCTGCTACTCTGTCTGATAGATACATCTCCGCCCGCTTCCTGCCCGACAAGGCAGTCGATCTCATCGATGAGTCCGCATCGCGCCTCAAGATCGAACTGGACTCGATGCCGACTGAGATCGATGTGTTAGAGCGGCAGATCCTGCAGTTGGAAATGGAGAAGAAGGCGCTGGAGAAGGAGACCGACAAGCCATCCGCCGCACGGCTGGAAAAAGTCAGGGAAGAGCAAGCCAACCTGCGCGAGAAGTCCTCCGGCATGATGGCGCAATGGCGCAACGAAAAGGCCGTCATCGATGATGTTAGGTCCGCCCAGGAAAAAATCGAGACACTCAAGGGTGAAGCCGAGCGCGCCCAGCGGATTGGCGATCTGACCCGCGCCTCGCAAATCACCTACGGCGATTTGCCCGCCGCCAACAAGGCGCTGGAAGCCGCCAAGGACCAGCTCACCACCCTCCAGAAAAACGGTGCCATGCTCAAGGAGGAAGTCACCGAAGATGACATCGCCCGCGTCGTCTCCGCCTGGACCGGCATCCCCGTCAACCGCCTCCAGGAAGGCGAAAAACAAAAGCTTGTCAGCATGGAGCAACGCCTCGGCGAACGCGTCGTCGGCCAGAAAAAAGCCATCACCGCAGTGGCCAACGCGGTGCGCCGCGCCCGCGCCGGCCTGCAGGACGAGAACCGCCCCATCGGTTCGTTCCTGTTTCTGGGGCCCACCGGTGTCGGCAAAACCGAACTGTCCAAAGCCCTCGCCGAGTTCCTCTTCGATGACGAGGGCGCGATGGTCCGCATCGACATGTCCGAATACATGGAAAAACACAGCGTGGCGCGGCTGATCGGCGCGCCCCCCGGCTATGTCGGCTATGAGGAAGGCGGCCAGCTCAGCGAGCAAGTCCGGCGCAGGCCCTACTCGGTGGTGCTGTTCGATGAAATCGAAAAGGCCCACGCCGATGTCTTCAACGTGCTATTGCAAGTCATCGATGACGGCCGCATCACCGATGGCCAGGGCCGCACCGTCGACTTCCGCAACACCGTGCTCATCATGACTTCCAATATCGGTTCCCAATTCATCCTCCACGAGTCCAACGCCGAACAACGCGAAGCCAAAGTCACCGACGCGCTGCGCCACCACTTCCGCCCCGAGTTCCTCAACCGCATCGATGAAATCATCATCTTCGACCGCCTCGCCCGCGCGGAACTCACCACCATCGTCGATCTCCAACTCAATCGTGTTAGAAAACGCCTCGCCAAACAAGGCCTCGGCCTCGCCCTCACCCCGGACGCCAAGGAATTCCTCGGCACCCAGGGCTATGACCCGGTCTATGGCGCCCGCCCGCTCAAACGCGCCATCCAGCATCACTTGCTGGACCCGCTCAGCCTCGATGTGTTGGACGGCAAGTTCATCGATGGCGATGTCATTCAGGCAGATGTCCGCGATGGCGCCATCGAGTTCCGGAAATGATCCGGGCACCAGGGTGCCCAGAGCGTTTGGCTGACTCGGACAACTTTGGTACTGAACCTGTGTCCTCTTCGCGGGTTCTGCCGGGTTGCCCGCCCCCCGCCAACCCGGTGTGGACATATCAGCAGCTGTGTGCTTCGAACGAATATGCGAATATAATGCCAGACATTACATTGTTGACAACGGCAGTCAGTCCCATTCCCTTGCTGCGTGAACACATTAGACGCCCAAGGCAGCCAGTTCACGGCATGCCAGTTGGCAGTGCGAACGGTGGGGCAGGGTTCTGCCGGGTTACCCGCCCGCCCCCCCAACCCGGTGTGGACAAATCCGCGGCTGTGTGCTTGGCTCGGTGTCACGTCCGATCATGAAAAACCTCGAAAACCTGCTGCTCAAAAACCGCGAGTGGGCGACGTCCATCAGCGCGCAAGATCCCCAATTTTTCAAGAAACTCGCCAGTCAGCAAAGGCCCCAATATCTGTGGATCGGTTGTTCGGACAGCCGGGTGCCCGCCAACCAAATCATC
>JBILFE010000509.1:0-3566 GCA_044351705.1 Luteolibacter sp.
CGCCCAGAGAGCTCTTCATGAAGCGGATCTTGCCCGTGCTGTTCGTCGGTTTGCTGCAGGCGACCGCCGGGATCGTGATGGTCCCATCCTGGCTGATGGCGATCTTCTTGTCGGCCTCGCTTACGGTCACGGCTTTGACGACTTCCTTCTCCTTGGATTCATTGGCTTCGCCGATATCCGTGCCGACCGCGGCCAGCGTCACCGCCTTGGCCTTGTCGATGATCGCGCGCTGCCGATAGAGCGCCACGCCATTCCAGAAGCCGCTCGCCGCGGCGTGGAAGCCAGCGGCCTTCTTCTCGCCAAGGACCGTGCCAGCCCACTGGGCACGCTGCACTTCCGGGTAGGCCGCCGCAACCTTCCTGGCCTGCGTCATCGCCAGGAAATCGGTGTCGGCGTTGCCCTCGACCGTGCCCCATCCCCAACTGGCGCCGAGGTTGATCACCCAACCGGCGGGCGTCCAATGAACCAAGGTGGCATGGCCTGGCTGGGGACGGGCCAGGGTCGGGATGCCGAAGCAGCGCAGGATGAAGCGGCCGAAAAACGCGCGCCGTCCGCAGACGCCGCCGGTATTGATGATATTCTGATAGAATTGCAGCGAGGGGAGGTCGTTTTTCTGATCCTGCGACCCGTATTTGACTTCGGTCTTGACGCTTTCGACGTAGCGCCAGCGATCGTCCGGCGTGGCGATCTGGTCGGGCCGGTAGTTGCGGAGCATCTCGCGTCCCCAAGCCAGAGTCCAATCGGGCTCCTCGCCGTTGACGGCATTCCGATACTCCCAAACCGTCAGATCCTTGAAGCCGGGATCCAGTTCGCCATCCAGGAATGCCTTCTCCAAATGCTGGTAGCGCTTGACCGGGTCCACAGTGGCCGGGGCATCGGTCTGGGCCTCAGGGTTCCTCTGCGGGACTGGCACCGCAAGTTCTAGGGCCGTGCCCAATGCCAGCCGCTGCAAGGCACCCTCCTTGGCCTTGGCGCTGGCGTTCTGGATGTCGGTGTAGATCTGCAAGGCCTGGCCATACTTGCCACCCCTGGCACCGTCCGCCATGACCATCTGTTTCATCAGGTCAGTATCGGCCAGCAACTTCTCCAAGAGCGCCTCCTGCTCTTTCCCCTGTTGGGCGAACGCGGCCAAGCCCTGCGGCGTGGCCTCGGTGAGAACGACGCATTTCACCAGTTTAGCGTCCAGTGGGTCGCTCGCCAGGAACTTCTCCAGGTTCGCCAGCACGGTCTTGGCCGGTGCCTGCGCGTTGGTCGTAGCCGCCGCCAGGGCCTCTTTGGCGGCAGTGTGAGCCTTGGCGGCCGCCTCCTTGTCCTTGCTCTTGGATTGGGACTGCATCGTCTTGCGCTCAGCCACCGTCGCCGCCGCCTCGTCCTGATAGACCTTGAGGAAGGCCACCTTCTGTGGCTCGTCGATTTTCGGCAGGGCCTGAGCGATTTCGGTCTGCAAGGATCTGAGCGCGGCGGCGTATTTGGCCTCGAGCTGGCTGCCGGACTGATTGAGGGGCGCGGCCGGCGGTGCCTGCGGTTTTTTGGCCGCCATGGCGGGTGACAGGCCGAGGGCCAGAGCCGCCAGCAGGCGGGCGATGCGATGAGCGTGGTGATTGTTCATACGGTGGTGGTTTCGTTTACTTCTTGTTCTTCACTGCGGTCTCCAGGGAGCCCTCCCCGCCGGTAATCTTGCCCATGCCAAGCATGTTGGATTGGCCCATCAGGATGTACACCTGAACGGGTTTGCTCATGTTCGCTTCCTTGCCGTCCGGTTTGCCCGGTGTCGGCAGCGATGAGGCGGCAGGTTGGTCCGCCGCGACGGCGACCGCGAGGCCGATGACGGTCGCGGCTAACAGGCCGCAGAGAACGTTGGTTGTGTTCCGTTTGATTGTCTTGTCCTTCATCGTTGTGTTCGCTTGTTTTGTTAGGAAGAAATGTCGTGTATCATGCTACTGCGCCGGAGTGAGTGTGAAGTCTGACCTGTCGGACTGCCCAATGACCGCCGCCTATTACCGGTTGATTCGGGGGCACAGTGTCTTGCCTGGCTGAGGAAACGTCTTGGCAACCGGAAACGTCTTGGCAACCGGAATTCTTTCGGATTTCCAGGAAAACCGGCATTGTTGTTCCCCTTCCGGGGAGGGGAATTCCCCGGCTCCTCGCCTTGCTTTGCGGAAGTGCTGAGGGAATCAAAAACCTCCCGCGAGGGGAGGTTTTTGATGGTCGGGCTGGCGGGATTGCCTGCGGCCATGCCAGTTAGCGCTGCGCGAAATTTTTCCGAGGTTGCCACGAGCCCCCCCGCGTTCAAATTCTCGCTGCGCTCGAAAGTTCTCACCCGCCGCCCGTCTCCCGCATGCGGAGCATTGTTGGCCTTCAATCCACAATCCACAATCCTCAATCCACGATCCGCAATCTAAAGTGGTCGGGCTGGCGGGATTCGAACCCACGACCCCTTGCCCCCCAGGCAAGTGCGCTACCAGACTGCGCTACAGCCCGCTTTGTGAACGGGGCGCAAGAGAAGCAGGACAAATCAGGATTGGCAAGCACGGAATTTCATGAGAATTCATGTGTGGCCATGAAACGCATCAAAACCGCCATCGTAGGAGCCAGTGGATACACCGGCATGGAACTGTTACGCCTGTTGCTAGGCCACCCGCAGGTGGAGCTGGTGGCGGTGACCTCGCGCCAAGAGGCGGGCAGGGCACTGGGGTTGGTATTTCCACGGTTTGCCAAGGTGGCGGGTGCCGGTTTGGTGTTCACCGAACCGGATCCGGCGGCGATCGCGGCGACGGGGGCGGAGGTGGCGTTTTTGGCGTTGCCGCACGGGGTGGCGGCTGGAATCGCGCGGGCCTTGTTGGATTGCGGGCTGCGGGTGATCGATTTGAGCGCGGATTTTCGCCTGCGCGATCCGGCGGTGTATGCCGAATATTACGAGCACGCGCACCCGGCGCCGGATTTGTTGGATGAGGCGGTGTATGGCTTGCCGGAACTGCGCGCGGCGGAAATCCGTGACGCCCGCCTGGTGGCCTCGCCCGGGTGCTACCCGACAAGCATCCTGCTGCCGTTGCTGCCATTGCTGCGCGAGAACTTGATAGACACGGCCACCATCGTGGCCAATTCCCTCAGCGGCGTGAGCGGGGCCGGGCGCAAGGCGGATTTGAGCCTGTTGTTTTGCGAGTGCAACGAAAGTGTCCGTGCCTACGGCGTGCCCAAGCACCGCCATCTATCAGAAATCGAGCAGGAACTCAGCCTGGCCGCCGGCCACAAGGTGACTATCACCTTTGTGCCGCACCTCATCCCGGTCAATGCCGGCATCCTGACCACCACCACCGCGCGGCTGCGCGAAGGCGTGCCGGCGGCAGCGATTGGCCAGGCGCTGGAACGCGCCTACGCCGGTGCCGCCTTTGTCCGCCTGCTCGGGCGCGGCGCTTGTGCCGACACCAAAAATGTCACCCGCACCAATTTCATCGACATCGGTTGGCAGCACGACCCGCGCACCGGCCGGGTGGTGCTGATGAGCGCCGAAGACAACCTCGGCAAAGGCGCCGGTGGCCAGGCCGTGCAGAGTTTCAACCATATGT
>JBILFE010000508.1:0-3566 GCA_044351705.1 Luteolibacter sp.
GCTCTGCGGGCTCTCCGGCTCTGGCAAGTCCACACTTGCCAATGCGGCCGAGCGCGTACTCCACCAGCAGGGACGCCTGACCGTGATTCTGGATGGCGACAACCTGCGCACGGGGCTGAATTCAAACCTCGGCTTCAGCGATGAAGACCGTCTTGAGAACATCCGGCGGATCGCGGAAATGGCAAAAGTCTTCGTCTCGCAGGGGATTATCACCTTTGTCTCGGCGATCACCCCGCGTGGCGAACTCCGGGATCTGGCCCGCGGCTTGCTCGGCGAGGATTTGTTCGACGTTTATGTCGAAGCCTCCTACCAAGCCTGTGAAAAACGCGACGTTAAAGGCCTCTATGCCAAGGCCGCGCGCGGTGAAATCGCGCATTTCACCGGCAAGGACGGCTCGTTTGAACCCCCGCAAAATCCCGCCCTCGTTCTCAACACCGAGACAAGCACCATTCAGGACGCCGCATTCGAGCTCCTCGAAGCCATCCAAGACCGCATTTCCCTCAGCACTACGTTGTGACACATGGTAAACAGGCATACACTAGTAAAAAGATCTACAAACCAATAATATGCTTGCGTCCGCTTCAATCGTGGCCTAGTTTCCGCCGCGCCGTGGTTCAATGACTGCGGTGGGTGTTGCAATGTTCTGCTTATACTATGGCCAATTACCAATTCAGTCACCTCGACCAACTCGAAGCCGAGGCTATTTTTGTGTTGCGGGAGACTGCGGCCCAGTTTGAAAATCCCGCCCTGTTATTTTCAGGTGGCAAGGATTCCATTGTCATGGCGTGGTTGGCACGCAAGGCGTTTTGGCCGGCCCGCATGCCCTTTCCGTTGGTGCATGTGGATACCGGCCACAATTTTGCAGAAACCATGGCATTCCGCGATGAGTTCGTTGAATTGGTGGCGGCCCGTCTGGTGGTGGGGGCGGTGCAGGACGCCATCGATGCGGGCCGGGTGCTTGAAGAAAAAGGCCCGAGCGCCTCGCGCAACAAACTCCAAACCGTGACCCTGCTCGATACCATTGAGAAATACGGCTACGACGCGTGCCTGGGCGGCGGCCGCCGTGACGAGGAAAAAGCCCGCGCCAAGGAGCGTTTCTTTTCCCATCGTGATGACTTCGGGCAGTGGGATCCGAAAAACCAACGGCCGGAACTTTGGAATCTCTTCAACGGGCGCAAAAATCCCGGCGAACACTTCCGCGTTTTCCCGCTCTCTAACTTCACCGAAATGGATATCTGGATGTATCTCAAACGCGAGAACATCCCTTTGCCACCCATCTACTTCGCGCACTCACGCGAGGTCTTTGAACGCAACGGCATGCTGCTGGCCGTCACGGAATTCCTCCTCCCCCAACCGCACGAGACCATCACGCGCCGGGTCGTGCGTTTCCGCACCATCGGGGATGCCACATGCACCGGGGCGGTCGAATCCACCGCCGCCAACCTCGACGAAGTGATCGCAGAAGTCGCCGCCGCGCGCCAAACCGAACGCGGCACCCGCTCCGATGACAAACGCTCCGAAACCGCCATGGAAGACCGCAAAAAAGAAGGCTACTTTTGAGCAAATGCTGAAAATCTAAAATGCTGAAATGCTGAAATTTGGAAATGCAATCAACCGTGTCACCTCATTATGCGTATAACTGATGAATTGCGCTCGCGTTGCAAGGCGTTCTCTTCGGCAATTGTCAGAGTTTTTATACGCCTACCTCGTCAGCGAGAGGAAGTTGCAGTGCTGGGGAAGCAGATGCTCAGGTCGGGCACATCGGTGGCATCTCATGTCAGGGAGGCCTCTCGCGCCCGGTCGGATTCCGAATTCTGCTCCAAACTCGACGAATTGCTTCAGGAAGCCGACGAAACCCAGCTTTGGCTGGAATTGCTCATTGAGGATTGCCAGATTCAGCTCCCGGAAATGCCTATTATCCACCGCGAAGCGGGCGAAATTATCGCAATTTTCACCACCATCATCTCCAAAACCCGCCGCAATCTCTAATCACTTTCTGCCTTTCAGCCTTTCAGTTTTTCAGTTTTTTAGTTTTTACCCATGGACCTCCTCCGCTTCACCACCGCCGGTTCCGTTGACGACGGCAAATCCACCCTTATCGGGCGTTTGCTTTATGATTCCAAATCCATCTTTGAAGACCAACTCGAGGCGATGGAGCAATCCTCGCTCAGGCGTGGCGACGCCAACGTCAATCTCGCGCTCCTAACCGACGGTCTCAAGGCCGAGCGTGAGCAGGGCATTACCATTGATGTGGCCTATCGGTATTTTGCCACGCCCAAACGCAAGTTCATCATCGCCGACACCCCGGGGCATATTCAATACACCCGCAACATGGTGACGGGTGCCTCCACCGCCAACCTCGCCATCATCCTCATTGATGCCCGCAAAGGGGTCATTGAGCAGACCAAACGCCACAGCTTCGTCGCCAATCTGCTGCGCATCCAGCATCTGGTCGTCGCCGTCAATAAGATGGATCTGGTGGGGCACGCCGAGGACATTTACAACTCAATCATCGCGGACTTCCGCGAGTTTGCTTCGCGTCTCGATAACATCGTTGAAATCACATTCATTCCCATCTCCGCTCTGAATGGTGATAACGTCGTTGATAAATCCGCTAACATGGATTGGTACCAGGGACCGACGCTGCTCTATCATCTTGAAAACGTCTACGTCGGTGGCGAGGAAAACCATGTGGAAGCCCGCTTTCCAGTCCAATGGGTGATCCGCCCGATGAGCGATGAGTGGCATGACTTCCGGGGTTACGCCGGCCGAGTCGCGGGTGGGGTCTTCAAACCGGGGGATTGCGTCACCGTGCTCCAATCCGGGTTCACGACCCGCATCAAAGCCATTCACAGCCCCGGCGGCGAACTCAACGAAGCCTTCGCCCCACAGTCGGTGTGCATCACTCTAACCGATGAAATCGACATCTCCCGCGGTGACATGCTGGTCAAAGCCAACAGCCCGCCGCAGTCCGGTCAGGACATTGATGCCATGGTTTGCTGGTTCTCATCGCGCGCCATGCCACCGCGCGCCAAGCTCGTCTTGCGCCACACCACCCAGGAAACCAAGGCCGTGGTCCAAGCGGTTAAGTATCACGTCGATATCAACACGCTGCACAAGGTCGAAGGCGTCGATGGTTTCGCCATGAACGACATCGGACGCATCAGCCTGCGCACCGCCGTGCCGCTGTACTACGACTCCTATCGCCGCAACCGCCAAACCGGCTCATTCATCCTCATCGACCCCGGCACCAACGAAACCGTTGCCGCAGGCATGATCATCTGATGAGTGTTTGTTCATCTCCTTTTTATGGACTCCAGTAAGCTCAAAGCCATCATCGTCGGCGTCCTCGCCACTTTTGCGGCACTCTACCTGGGTATTACCGCCGCCACGGCTCAATTCGAAACCATTGCGTGGGTAATTGGGGGCGGCGGCTTTGTCACTTGCCTGCTTTTGGGCCGGCGCATCTGGCTGCTCATTCCTTTTTTGGGGTCCCTACAGCTCACCCTGATGATTCCCGGTAGTCCCACGACGATGCTGCTGGCGCAGGCACTGGTGGTAGGATT
>JBILFE010000510.1:0-3553 GCA_044351705.1 Luteolibacter sp.
TCACGGATTACACAGATTATGAAAGAGTTATGCATTTCATGTTATTCATCATACGGGCGAGCCTGAGACTTGATAGATCAGGACCATCTTATCCGTGTCATCCTCTTCAATCCATGAAATCCGTGGTAAAAAATGCACCTGCAACCTTTTTCATTTTCCTTTTTAGGCTTGAAACAACCCCGTTTCCTGAGTCAATTCTCCGGAGCAACAAATCAACTATTAACCATGCGAAGCAATCACAACTCAAGCATGCCGCGAGAGCATGATCCATTGGTGCGGGGATCCGCGTCCGGCATGATGGCCGTTTCGATAGCCATGGGCTGCATGGCCCTGGGTGGGCTGTCAGCCGCAACGGAGGATTTTCAGGTGCCCGCGCTGCAAGCGTCCCAGATGCTTGAGGGACCCTCAGCCATCAAGCAACCCTATCCGGTCTTGAATGGCGGCGCCTTCGATGGAGCGCCGATCAAGGACTCGCCGGATCCGCTGGTCGCTTATCGCTGGGAAAATCCGCAAGTCGGTGATGGATTGCAAATCTATGCCATCAGCCCGGTTGCGGTGGTGGCCGATGTGGCGGCGGCGTTTGACGGGCTGGCGTCCGCCACCACCGGAAAGACTGACATCACTGTGAAGGGCCCCGGATCGATCCGCTTGGACTTTGGCGTCGAATGCGCGGCCTGGATTGAATTCGACAGCCCGGACTGCCCCGGTGACGTTGAGATGGGCATCAGCGAATACAACGAGCCGGGACTTAACAAGACCCGGGTGGCCGTCAAACATGGCACCACCTATCGGCTCGAACTCAACCCCGAGCTTTACGAGGGCGTGCGCTTCGCCTGGATTAACGTCAAAGCACCAGCCACCCCCTGGCACATCACCGCCATTCGTGCTGTGTGCCAGGTCAAGCCGACGAATTACGCCGGCAGCTTCGCCTGCAGTGACCCGCTCCTGACAAAAATTTGGTACATGTCGGCCTATGGGGTGAAAGCCTCCCTGTGCAAGGATTACTTCGGGTCGATTCTGATGGACCGTGGCGACCGCATGTCATGGACGGGCGACGCGCACACCGCGCAGGCGGCGGCACTGGTAGCCTTGGGCAATTTTGATTTCATCAAGAAGAACATCGACAACACCTCGCAACAGAGCAATGGCATCCGGAGTTATTCGCTCTACTGGGTGTTCAGTTTGTTGGATTACTACCGCTACACCGGCGATTCCGCCACCCTTGAAAAATATATCAACAATGCCTGTGCTAAACTCGATGATGCGTATGGCGTTTTCGGCACTAACCCGAAACTCAAGTTCTACGGCTGGGATGAACGCCTGTGCGCGGGATTCGAAATCTGGTTCAAGTCCAGCCCGGAGGCGCAGAATGCCTACAAGATGTTGTCGATCCGCGCGTGGAATGACTTCGCCGCGGTCATGGGGCTGGCCGGTCGCACGGATCTGCGGGACAAGTACTCCGGCTACGCCAAGGAGAAGATGGCCGAGCTGAGGAAAAGCAGTTCGTGGTCGGCGGACTTCGGCCTGCATGCCGCGGCGGATGCCATCAACACCGGCAGCTTGAGCGCAGGGGAACAAGACGCGTTGTTTGCCAAACATTTTTTGGATCGGGTCAACCGCTTGTCGTTATCTCCCTTCAACCAATACTTCATCATCCAGGCCATGGCGCGGATGGGCAGGCATGACGACGCCTTGAGTTCGATCAGGGATATGTGGGGTGGCATGGTCAAGTATGGAGGCACCACCACCTTCGAGGTTTACCGGCCGTCATGGAATGAGGTGGTCGCCCCAAGTGCCGCCGTGCCTAATGCCCAGTGCGGGATTGTGAGTCTGTGCCACCCGTGGGGCGCCGGCGTGGTCAAATGGCTCAACGAGGAAGTGCTCGGCATCGTCCCCACCCAACCGGGCTTCAAGACCTTTGACATCCTGCCCCATCCCGGCCGGACCTTGACCCAACTATCTGGCGAAACCCCGACCCTGCATGGCCCCATCCGCGCCAGCTTCGATCTAACATCAGGAGCCTGTTCGGTCACGGCACCTCCGGGAACACTCGGACGCGTCGGAATCCCCAAGACCGAGAAGTCCATCGCCAGCATCACCATCAACGGCAAACTCGCATGGGATGGCGCCTATCATGCCGTGCCCGGCATCGGCGGCGCCAGCCAGGATGCGCAATTCGTGATCTTCACCGCGGTGCAACCGGGAACCTATGCCATCACCGTCGCCTACACCGGCAAGACACCGGCCTACAATGAACCGGAGGTGAAATATGCCGCGGAAGCGATCAAGCAGGACACCACCACCGGCGGCGACTGGGGTGGCGTTTACGGCAACGAGGGCTACGTCCTCTGCAACTACCACGGTGACGGCCGTGACGAAAAATCGCTGCCGGCGTATGTCACGTCGCTGGAATACTTCCGCGCATTCCCGAAAAACGGCGTGCCCGATCCGACGCTGTGGGCGACCGCCACCTCGGACAAACGGGCGCTGGCGCCCAATCCGCGCAACAGCCCCACGCGCAATGCCGCCTGTTATTCTAACAATGATCAGACCATGAGCGTCACCATTGGCATCGATGGCAAGCGGGACTATCAGGTCGCCCTGTATTTTGTGGATTGGGCCGCCAAGGGCAGCCGCATGGCGGTGGAGATGTTTGATGCCGCCACCCTCAACCTGATCGCACCGGTCAAGATCATCAACAATCCGTCCGGCGGGGCCTACTTGGTCTACAAGTACAACCAATCCGTGAAGTTCCGCATCAACAAGGTGCGCGGCGACATCATCTCGCTGAGCGGGATTTTCTTCGACTCGGAGAAGCCCGTGTCAATGATCAAGGATTACGGACTGAAGGAGTACGTCCGCGTGTCCAAGGATTTGCCGCATGCCGAGCCCAAACCCTGGAAACTGGTGTGCACGATGCCCTACAACTGCCATTTCCAACCGTCCATTGAAGTCGACGCCCCCGCCGGCCAGGAACTCCGCTTCATCTCCACCAACCCGCTCGTCCTCTATCTGACACCCGCGGAAACCGTGACCACCACCGCCGGCCGGCAAACCTATGAAGCCAAAAATTGGGTCAGCGGCGAAGGGGCGATTTACGACATTCCCGCGGGCGTCACCGTGAAGTCCGTAAAGTATCGTGAGACCGGCTACGACACGACCTTCGCAGGCTCGTTCGAATGCAACGACAACGATTATAACATCCTGTGGAAAAAAGCGGCGCGGACCGCTTACATCTGCATGCGCAATCATTTCTATGATTGCCCGGACCGTGAACGGGTCGGGTTTTGGGGGGATGGCACGCCGGAAATGAACCAATGTTTCTATGTGTTCGATTCCAAGGCCCACCGCCTGGCCAAGGACCTGGTGCTGCGCAAACTCGAACCCAAGTTCTATCCGGGGCAGCACCTCGAGTTCCTCGGCGAGTATGGCCTGTGGTTCTACTATTTGCAGACCGGCGATTTGGAATCGATGCGCGCGATCTACCAGCCGACCAAGACGTTCCTGTTTGAGACCTATCAATTCGGCAACCCGCGGACCTGGTTCGATTGGG
>JBILFE010000513.1:0-3546 GCA_044351705.1 Luteolibacter sp.
CAGTTCGTAATATCTCGCGCGGTGTTCCTTGAAGAAGAGCGACAGGTGCAGGATCGGATATTTCAACAGTCCTTCGGTTCTCAGGATCAGGGTGATGAGCAGGCGGCCAACACGTCCGTTGCCATCCAGGAAGGGGTGGATCGTTTCGAACTGCACATGCGCCAGCGCGGCCTTGATCAAGGGGAGCGTTCTAACGGGATCATCGTGCAGGAATTTTTCCAGCAATCCCATGCAGGTCATCACCTCGGCCGGAGGTGGCGGAACGAACCTGGCGTTTCCCGGTCGGCTGCCGCCGATCCAATTCTGGCTCCGCCTGAATTCCCCCGGGCATTGAGTTAGCCCCCGTCCGCTGGCGAGCAGTTTCGCGTGAGCCTCCGCGATGAGACGGAGGGAAAGTGGAAAGCCGTCGGCCAACTGGCGTTCCGCATGGTCGTATGCCGCCACGCAGTCCGAGACTTCCCGCACGTCATCTAGCGGAACACCCGGAGCTGACTCCATTTCATGGGCAAGCAGATCGGCCAATGAGGACTGGGTCCCTTCGATTTGCGACGATGCAACCGCCTCCTTTCTAACGTAGGCGTAAAGGAATTGTTTCGGGTCAGGCAGAAGGCTGGTGATGCCATCCAATCTCCCGAGGGCCACCAAGGCCTCGGCGTGAAGTTGTTCAAGGGCTCCGTCCAGAACGACGGGTGGTTCCGGTGGCAGCGGGCTGGGGACAAACGCCTTGAACGCTTCCCCAGCGGTAGAAACGGTGGTGTACTTGCCTGTAACAGTTCGGATCACACGGGAAAAATAGCCACAAAGTTGGAATTTGGAAAGCTGAAATCCCATATTCGGTCTAAAAATGGAATTTTAGTCCTCTGATATCCAAATTGCCACGATCCAATGGGGTTGTTTGAGAAATGCGCGAAAGATCAAGCCAGGCTTTATGGGATTTCACCTGCCCAATGCCTTTGTGAATTCCTCCACGCTCACCCCCGCTTGTTTCAGAATTCCGCTGAGCGTGCCGGCTTTGATTGCAGCGTGCATGGGAACCACGCAGCCACTTGCGCCACGCCGCATCACCAGGTGGCTACCACGCTGGCGGGCCTCCTCGAATCCCAGGTGCCCGAGCGCCTTGCGGCATTCCTTGCCGCTAACAACCGGCAGCTTGGGCATGGGGAACTTCGAAACAGGTTAAAACCGCAGGGTGCTTGGATGACATAGGGAAGACCTCCAAATACAACTCCGTGGCTTCCCGGAGATTGGACACAGCCTGATCAAAGGTCTCGCCCTGGGTCGTGGTGCCCGTTTCGGGATTAAAGGCCACATAGCCGCCTTCTTCAGCTTCGGTGATGACAGCACTCAGAATCATGGGTTGAGCTTAGCTTGGGAAACTTACTTTGCAAGTATTTAGATCACTCGGAGCTTGACGGGTGCAAACCACCCCCACGGCTGGCTTCAGCCAGCCGCCCACCATCCGGCCACACTCATTGAGTTGCAGTGCCCCGTTAGAAGCGCAAGCTTCTAATGGGGCTGGCTCTTCGGAAAGCTCTCCACCCGCTCTAACACCCATTTGGCGTAGGCATAACATTTCACCAGAACAATGGGTGTGTCTGATCCGGGTGGTTTCATTTTCGTGAAAAAACGACCGCCTGTGGCGGCGTGTTGTAGCGGCGCTCTGTGAGCGTCGCAGCCCATGAGAAGAGAAACTCCTTTGCCACACAAAAGCAGCGACGCTCATAGAGCGCCGCTACAATCCAAAGGGCAAAGGGATAAAGAATTAAAGGGAAACCTTGCCACGTCTGCGCAGCAGCAAGCCGCTGGAGACGAGGGCGAGTGTGGAGAGCAGCGACGTTGGTTCAGGGACCGCAGCGAGTTCGCTGCTGGCAACACGGAAGCCGATGCCGAGGTTCTCGAGCGACGGGGCGGGGTTGCCGCGGCCCGAGGAGACCAGGCTGCCGACGTTGTTGCCCCAGGAGCCCCCGCGCAGCCCGCGCGACGAGCCGGACGAATCGTTGACCCCGTCATACTCCGTCTCCATCCATTCCCAGGCGTTGCCGCCCTGTCCCATCGTGCCGTATGGGCTCAGACCACCCGCGCTGGTGATGTCGGCAGGGCCGGATTGTCCGTTATAGACTGCCCCCGATGTCCCGCTGGCCACCGCCGTAGGTACGCTGTCGCTGCCGGTCGCGTAGTCCCAATAACCGGCACCGCCAGTCTTGTTCGGATCATAATACGCAGCCTTATACCACTCGTTCTCGCTCGGCAGGAAATACTTCGCGTTGCTGTTGCGGAAGGGATTAGCGGCGTTGTAGCCGTCATCGCCGCTGGTCCAGAGGGCGATGTTGTCGTTTACTCCGCCCGTTGTGAAGTTGTAAGCCGCCACCGAGCCGCTCGACACATTGAGCCAGTTCACAAAGCGTGCCGCCTCGTTCCAAGAAACCGACGTGGCGGGCATGTCGGCAGTGCGACTGGTGTAGGTGATGCCGAGGTTGCCAGCGGTATTCGCCTTGGCAACCATGGCCGTGCTCACCTCGTAGCTGCTCATCCGGAACGCGTTGGCCACCCCGCCATACCCCGCGGGGCTAGTGTCATTCGCGTTTCCAGGATTGCCGATGTCCACGAAATTCATCGTGAAGGCATTTCCTCCAGTGCCAAACGTGTCGATGCTGAGCGAGGCCAAAGCGGGAGTGACGAGCGAAACGCCGGCCAGAACGGCCAGCCCGATGGATGTGATGATGGGATGTATCATTGGGTATTGTTCTAACGAACTCGGCACCTTACCCCCCCCCCCCCCGAGTCGAGAAAAATCAAATTATTTTCCCCTAACAATTTCCATGGCGTTTCAAGAGCCCCTCGCGAAGGCGTTATGCGTCGCCACCGCCGAACCCGATGGCTACCAAAGCATGTCCACGGGCACGCCATACTTGGCGGCCGTTTCAAGAATCAGCTTCGCGTCGCAGGCACGGCGTTCGATTTCCTCGCCAAAATCCGCACCAAGCTCGGCGTAATGGTCTGATAGGGTCTTGAGCCCCATTTGCCTCTGGCCATGCCAGTTAACCATACATTAGCTGAAATGTGCATAGTCGACCCGACGTCTCGCACGAAAGCTGTGCCTGCCGGCTTTGAGGATTGGGGCGGCCTTACAGTTGTATTGAATAAAAATTAACAGGGTGCCGAGTTGTCACCCCATCCACATCTCCAAATCCGCCATCGCGGCCCTGACGTTGCCCTTGGCACCTTCCGCGATCTGTCTGGTGATGAATATGGGAGCGCCCAAGCGCCGGGCGAGGAATGCCGCGAGATGTTCGTTTTCCGGTGGCTGGAGGCGGACCGATTGGAAGCGGGTCTGGAATCGTTCAGTTAGGCTGGACAGGTCGAGGTTCGTGGTGCCGAGGAACGCGTGACCCGGTCTCATCCGGTCGAGGTAGGTGAGGAGCATGTCCTGGGCATCTTTGGAACAACGGTCCAGCTCATTCACGACTTTGATAGACCACGGGCCGAACATGGACGCATATGAGAATGGAGGCTGTGGTTCCGTGCCATAGGGGTACTCCGTAGAGT
>JBILFE010000028.1:0-12369 GCA_044351705.1 Luteolibacter sp.
AGGAATATGCATACTGTCCAAGGAATGGGAAATCTGTGCATATTAATGTCGACACAGGGAATCCGGATCCGCAAGGGGATATGATAATCACCATGAACAGGGAATTAATACAAAAGCCAAGACTTTGCAAATGGGGTGGCCGGATTGTGATGAAAACTGGAGGAATCCAGATTAAGAAAGACTTCACTCCTAATGTGGCCCCCTCCGCTGGATACCAGGCCAGCATTGAATCCCCAGACGATTCACGAATATTCTCTGGTTTCCCTGTCTTTTGGATCAAGACCCAAAATAACAAATACGCGATGGTGAGATTGTTATTTGATGAGGACGATCAGCCGGGAAACGAGCTGTCAAGTATTGAGGCGTGGCTCAATCCGGAGCCCGGCAATCGAATTCTGGAAGACAAGTCATTTCAGCCATGAGGGCCTCCATTGGGTATGACCGATAACCACAAATACTTTAGCTGCCGGATTACGGTCCCGATATTGATCGCGATTGCAATGGTCACATGGATTAAGATGAGATCGCGCACAGGGAGTTCGGGGACTATATTTACCCAACACATGTCGTCAGATAAGAAGCATGTGACCCAGGAAGTTTACCATACTGATGATGATAAATCCTTGAAGACGGCTCGCATGGATAGTAATACATGGCGTAGAATGATATTTTCTCATCGACAGAATATCAAAGAACAAAATGGCAATGTGATATTTTACGGCAAGGTAATCGATCAGACTGGAAAAGGTGTTCATGGTGTGGTTATCAATGCCGAATCCTCTTTATATGTGGAATCATTAAGTGAGCAAATCGCATACAAAGGCCGTAAAACAGCTCGAAAGGTGATTTCAGTCAGCACAAACAGAGATGGGAATTTTGAGATTAGTGGATATCGGGCAAGTGATCTGCATTTTCTGTCAGTCTCCAAATCAGGATATGCATCGACTAAGAAATTGCCTGCCGGATTCATTTTTGGTAGCGCGTATTCGAGTAACCATAAAGCCTACCCTAGCAATCCGGTGATATTCAACATTTGGAAAAAGAGTGATAATGTGGGTCGTGTGATTAGTCAGAGGAAGCGGTTTTATGTCCGGGGGGACGGAAGTCCAAATATAATCAATATGGAAGCCGGAACAATTACGACGTATGAGGCAGATGGTGACTTTTGTATAAGTGTTAACAGTGCCTATGACGGCGGGATGCGCAGGGATTACCCATGGTCCATTGATGTTCAGGCAATCAACGGTGGTGTGATTCTGAGCGAAGATGCTTATTTGTATCTCGCTCCTGAACATGGCTACGGTGCCTCCCTCAAGCTCCAATTCCCCGACGCAAAAGGGTCATGGACGAATGATACCAAGATCAAACTGTATGTGAAGAGCAGGCATGGCAAGCGCTTCTCCGCGGTTACCGCGGCAATCATCACCGGCTTTAACGATAATGAAGTGGCATGCGATTTGAGTTGGGTCATGAATTTGGATGGCAACAGGACTCTTGAGCCTGTGGAATAGTGCCAAGCTGAACACGATCCGAAGCTTGGTGACATGGATACTGGTAGAGCAGATTTATCATATCCTGCGCTCAAAGAATTGGGTGACGTTTTCGATGCGTTTTCCCAGGGGTGGATGGGTCAGGTGCTGCTTGAGCAGCCAGCCGGAGAGGCCGGAGTAGATGTACCTGGCTTCAGAGACAAGTGACTCATCGTCCAATCTGTCGATGAGGCCCGTGAGGTCTCACTCGCGCACGGGCAGGGCGCGGGGTGGTTCGGGTTCGTCTTCCTCGACCAGAATGGCGTGGGGTGGCGGAATGGATCCTTCTTCGACCGGCAACGCACGGCGCGGCACGGCGGGTTCGTTGACGGGCAGCGCGCGCGGCGGGCCGGGTTGTTGTTTGGAGGGGGGCTGCGCGGTGTCGGCGGGCGCGGTGCGGTCGGTGCTGGCCAGGGGAGCGGATTCATCGACGGCTTGGGCACGGGCCGGGTGGAGCGGGCAGAAGTCGTTGTCGGGCAGCAGGGTGTCGGCGGGGGCATTATCGAGATAGGAAGTGGTGGCTTCGTCGCAGCCGGCGGTGGCGCGTTTGCCGGAGAGGCGGCAGAGTTTGGTTTCGATGAGGGCGACGTTGCTGTTGAGTTTGCCAGCCTTGTAGCCGAGGCGGTCGGCGGTTTTCATGATGTCGACCCACACCGGCAGGGCGAGGGTGGCACCGTAGCCGCCTTGGATGGTTTTTTTCGGGGTGTCGAAGCCGACCCAAACCGTGCAGGTGAGGTTGGAGGTGAAGCCGGAGAACCAGGCGTCCTTGAAATCATTGGTGGTGCCGGTCTTGCCGCCGCAGGGCGCATCAAAGCCGAGACGGGTGACGGCGGCGGCGGTGCCGAGGGTGGTGACTTCGGTTAGGATGCGGGAAATCGACCAGGCGGAGCCGGCTTTGGCGGCGGGGTATTTGAGCGGCAGGGTGGAGTAAAGGACGTTGCCCTTGCGGTCCTTGATCTCGGAGATGAGGTAAGGGCGGAAGCGCATGCCGTTGTTAGGAAAGATGCTGTAGGCGGTGGCGATTTCCCACGGGGAGACTTCCCAGGCACCGAGGAAGGAGGCGGGGTTGAGCGGCATCGGGGTGCTGAAGCCGGCGTCGCGTGCGACGTCGGCGACGCGCTTGATGCCGGCGAGGTTGCCGACGCGCACGGACATGGTGTTGCGGGAGCGGATGAGGCCATAGGAGGCGGGTTGCATGCCGCTGAACTTGCCATCCGAGTTGTGAGGGCGCCAACTGCCCGCGCCCTTGATTTCGCCGGGCTGGATGGGGTCGTCACTGATGTTGGTGTCGGGGCGCAGGCCGGCATCGAATGCGGCCAGATAGACAAACGGCTTGAAGAGCGAGCCGAGCTGGCGCCGGCTCTGGATGGCGCGGTTGTACTTGGATTCATTGGCATCCCGCCCGCCAATCACGGCGAGCACCGCTCCGGTGCGGTTTTCCACCACCACGGCGGCGCCCTGTAGATAGGAGGGTTCCTCGCGCTTGTCCTCGGGCTGTGCCCGCCAAGCGGTGCGGGTTTGGTGGGGGTAGCCGGGGATGCGTTCCACTTCGCGGAGTTTTTTGTCCAGCGCGGCTTCGCCCTTGTTCTGAATGCGCAGATCAATGGTGGTGTTGATAGTGAGCCCGCCGATCTCGATGTTTTCCTTTTCCAGAATGATTTCCAAATCGCGCCGGATCGCATCCATGGCGTAGGACTCCTGGCTTTCACGGCGCCATTGCGGCCGCAAATCAATGGCTTCCTGCTTCGCGGCGTCCGCCTCACTGCGGGTGATGGTCTCGGCATCGACCATCCGGTCAAGGGTGGTATCGCGCTCGCGGATGGCGGCGGCGAGCGAGCTGAACGGGTTGAAGGCATCCGGGCCGCGGACGATGCCCGCGAGCATGGCGCCTTCCGATAGACTGAGCTCGGACGGGTGCTTTTCAAAGTAAATGCGCGCGGCCTCGCCAATGCCGCGGATTTGGCGGCCCCAGTTGATCTGATTGATATAGGCTTCAAGGATGGCATCTTTCGGCATGCTCATCTCAATGCGCACGGCAATGGCAATTTCTAACAACTTGCGGTTGAGTTGGCGCAGGGTGTCGCCGCGTTGTTCACCTTGTTTGAGCCGGAAGACATCGGAGGCGAGTTGCTGGGTGATGGTGGAGGCACCCTGGCGTTTGCCCTGGGCGTTGGCCAGGGCGGCGCGGACGATGCCGATCGGGTCGATGGCGTGGTGCTTGTAAAAGCGCGCGTCCTCGCGCGCGATGATGGCTTTGCGGAAGTTTTCGGCGACTTGGTTGAGGGGCACGACCGAGCGCTTTTCGCCGTGGATGCGGCCGATTTCCTCGCCGAGGTGATCGAGAACGATCGAGCGCTCGGGCATGGCATGGATGATGGCCAGATCGTAGCGCTGGGCTTGGATGCCATAGACGGTGGCCAGAATGACCAGGAGGTAAAGGCCGGCGACGAGCGGGTATCCGCCCGCACGCGCGAGCAAGAGAAACGGCAGGGAAAGCGCGCGACTGAAGAAATTGAAAAGATAAAACGGCCATAAGAAAAGCAGCGTAACGGCGCTGCGGCGGCGGACGGGAGCGGCGCCCGCATCGTCGTTGCGACGATGATGGTTCTGTGGCGGGTTGCGTTTTGACATCGGCGCGGCAGTGTAGCGCGTTCCGCTGCGGCAATCCACCCTTGAATGCAACGACAGACAAACCTGGCGGGCGGCGGCGCTGGTGTGCTTGAAATGATGAAAATACGGCGGATTTTATGCGTTGGCATAGCCAGCCTGGGGCTGATCTCCGGCGCTGGCTGGGTGGATGGGCGCGAGGCGGCCAAGACGCTGCAAGACTTGGTGAATCTGCAGGCCAAGGTGGAGGCGGTCGCGGTCAAAGTGACGCCTGCAACCGTGGCCTTGCTGGCTGAAAGAACGGGGGCTTCGGGGTCCGGGGTGGTCACGACACCTGACGGTCTGGTGCTGACTGCGGCTCATGTGGTGCAGGGGACGGAGGATTTGATGGTGGTTTTTCCCAGTGGCAAACAAGTGACGGGCAAGGTGCTCGGAGCCAATTATTCCAAAGACATCGCCATGGTCCAAATCACCGAGAAGGGACCGTGGCCGTGCGTCGAACGCGGGGTGTCCAAACCCTTGGCAGCCGGCGATTGGGTCGTCGCACTCGGCCATTCCGCAGGCTTCGATCCGGGCAGAACGCCGCCCGTGCGCTTCGGCCGCGTCATCTCAAAAGGACCGGGCAATTTCCTAACAACCGACTGCACCCTCATAGGCGGGGACTCCGGCGGGCCATTGTTCGACCTTGACGGAAAGATCGTGGGCATTCACTCGTCGATCGGGGTTTCCGTCATTAATAACAATCACGCCGGAATTGATGGCTTCCGCGATGACTGGGACCGCTTGCTGGCCGGGGAAGGCTGGGGGCGGCTGTCGCTCAATCCATTTGCCAACCCGGAAATGCCGGTGTTGGGCATCGAGATGGGATTGGCCTGGCGCGTCAAGGGCGTGCCGGTGGAAATGGTGGTCCCCAGATCGCCCGCCGCCGCCGTGGGTGTTAGGTCCGGCGATCTGATCGTCGCCGTTGATGGCAGCGAAATCCGCAGCGGCAACGAACTGCTCCAGGTGCTGGCAAAAAAACAAGCCGGTGATGTGGTGAAGCTCGGGGTTTTGCGCGATGACAAAAAACTCGAGTTCAAGGTCCCCTTGGCGCGGCGCGACAAATTGTTCCAGATACGCTGATTTCCAATTCCCAATCACAACTCAAACTCAATGATGAAAAAAGCGGCATATATGTTGTTAGCCTGTGTGTGGCCGGGCTGGCTGGCAGCGCAGCACGACGTCCCGTTGCTCCTCCCCGAGGAACAGCAAGTGGTCGATGGCCAGGCTGAAGAAATCAACCAGGCGCTCACCCCGATTCTTGCCACTGCGGCAAAATCCACGGTGCGGGTGTGGGCTGGCAAGCGGCGCCTGGCCTATGGCACCGTCATCGCCGATGGGCACAAGGTTCTGACCAAGTTGAGCGAAATAAGACGCGCTCCCGCCGGCCTGCGTGTCGAAGCGGGCGATGGTGCGGTGCGCACGGCCGTGGTTACCGGTGTCTATCAGGATGAAGACATCGCGTTGCTGACGCTTGAGGGCGAGCCACTGACGCCGGTGACGTGGTGCTCCGATGGACCGCGGTTGGGAAGCTTTCTAACGGCTCCGCAGCCGGGTGGCCAGGCCGCCGGATTCGGAGTGGTGAGCGTGTTGGAACGGAACTTGCGCGAAACCGACAAAGCCTACCTCGGCGTGTTGGGCGATCCCCGCTTTGAGGGCCCCGGCGTGAAGTTGAGAGAGGTCACGCCGGATTCCGGTGCCGCCGCCGCCGGACTGATGGCCGGGGATGTGATATTGCGGGTCGATGATCGCCCGATTTCAGGCATGTTGGAATTGAGAAACGCGCTGGCCGGACGCGCGCCCGGCACCCGCGTGCCAGTGACCGTGAGCCGCAGCGAAAAGCAAATCGCGGTGGAAATCCTGTTGGGCAATCGGCCGGATCTGCCGCGCTTTTCCGGCGAGCGCTTGCGTCAGATGGAGCAGATGGGCGGACCGACCAGTCGCGTGCGCGATGCCTTTTCCAATGTGATCCAAACCGACATGCGCCCGAAACCGGAGCAGATCGGTGGTCCCGTGGTGGATTTGCAGGGCCGCGTCGTGGGCATCACCCTGGCGCGGGCGGATCGAACGCGCTCGTTTGTGATGTCCTCGGCGGCCGTGGCCAAAATGTTAGAAAGGCAGCCGCTGGACCCGGCGACGGTGCAGGTGACGCCACCAGGCCAGCGCGCTGCGGGGCGCGCTGAGCGGCGTGCTGAGCGCGATGGCATGCCACCGGGGATTGTGCCGATTGACCCGGAGCGCCGCCGCCGCCATATCGAGGATATGCAGCGGCTGATGGACCGCATGCGCGAGGAACTCGACCGCTTGGATGAGATGAACCGATAGAGAACGGCGCTTGCCAAGTGCCGTCCTCATCACGCGGGACTCTATAAGTCGCTATATACCGGATGATTCCGCGAGATTGGCTTGGACATTTTTGTCTAACACGCTCATCCTGTTTGCCATCACGCCATGCTGCAATACTCCAAACAAGCTGACGAGCGGCGCGCGGCCGGGCCATTGGAGTGTTGGTGTCTGCATGGGGCGGTGGGCATGGCGGCGGATTGGCGCGGCGTTGCCAAGCGCTTGGCCGCAGCCGCCATCGGCACCCGCGCGGTGGACTTGTGGCGATTTCTGGAAAGTGAGCCGCTGGCGCTGGCGGATTTCGGCAAGGTGCTCAAGGCGGATGCGGGAGGCGAGGTTTTTCGCGGCAGCGGGCGGGCATTGTTAGGATATTCGATGGGTGGCAGGCTGGCGCTGCATGCCTTGTTGGAAAGCGGCCATCCGTGGCAGGCGGCGGTGATTGTTTCCGCGCATCCGGGGTTGGAATCCGGCGCGGAGCGCGCGGCGCGCATGGCCGCTGATGCCGCCTGGGCGACACAGGCATTTGCCGGGGATTGGCAGCAATTTCTGCGCGCTTGGAATGCCCAGCCGGTGCTGGGCACCGCCGCCATTCGCGATGATCCGGCGGCACGCAGCTTGGTCAGCCGCCGCCGCGAGGTGGCACGCAGTTTCATGGATTGGTCGCTGGGCGGACAACAGCCGCTGTGGGATCGTCTCGCTGAGATCAATGTTCCGGTGCTGTGGGTCGCAGGTGAGCACGACCCGAAATTCCTGGCTTTGGCCCAACGCGCTGCATCCCTGTCACCGCAGGCGCGGATGGCTGTGGCCCCCGCATCCGGGCATCGCGTGCCATGGGAAAATGAAGCATGGCTCGCCGCCACCACCGCCCATTTCCTCAAATTCGGTGACATCTAACAGTCCTGTGGCCGCGGTCTATGACCGTCGCTGCCAAGGCATCGCCACACGTTTCATTCGCACCGACGCTCACAGCGCGCCGCAGCCATTCGTCCCTGCGCCGGTCTTCCAAGCATCAGGGTTGCAGACGGCCGCGGGATCGTACATAGTTCCGCGCCATGTGGACATCTATTCGCGAGTATGAAGACATCCGTTATGAAACAACGGAGCAGGGGAGAATTGCCAAGATCACCATCAACCGGCCGGAAGTGCGCAATGCCTTTCGTCCGCAAACGGTCGCCGAATTGTTGCAGGCCTTTGAGCTTGCGCATGAGGATCCCACCGTGGGCGTGATCATCCTCACCGGCGCGGGCGATCTCGCGTTTTGCTCTGGCGGCGATCAGAAAGTCCGCGGCCATGCCGGATACATCGGCGCGGATGGCGTGCCACGCCTCAATGTGCTCGATTTGCAGAAAAAAATCCGTTCACTGCCGAAGCCGGTGGTGGCCATGGTCGCGGGATATGCGATTGGCGGCGGGCATGTTCTGCACATCGTGTGTGATCTAACCATTGCGGCCGACAATGCGCGCTTTGGACAGACCGGCCCCAAGGTTGGTTCCTTCGATGGCGGTCTCGGGTCAAGTTATCTGGCACGCATCGTGGGCCAGAAAAAAGCCCGTGAAATCTGGTATTTGTGTCGTCAATACGATGCCCAACAAGCCCTCGAAATGGGCCTCGTCAACACCGTGGTCCCGCTCGCCGAACTCGAAGCGGAAACCCTCCAATGGTGCCGCGAAATGTTGGTCCACTCGCCGCTGGCGCTGCGCTGTCTCAAGTCCGCACTCAATGCCGATTGCGACGGTCAGATCGGCTTGTTGGATCTGGCTGGCAATGCCACCCTGCTTTATTACATGAGCGAGGAAGGCCGCGAGGGCAAGCAAGCCTTCCTCGAAAAGCGCCCGCCGGATTTCTCAAAGTTCCCACGGGTGCCGTGAGAAAGACGCACGATCGCAAGACTCAAGACACAAGACAATAGACGTTGCGGCTTGTCTCTTTCTCTTATCTTGTGTCTTGCGTCTACAAGTCTTGTGTCTACCTCCGCTTGCGGGGTGGTCTGGGCGTGAAGTCCACTGTCTTCGGATCGAAGGCTTCGGGATCGTAACCGGGGTTCATCCATTCCGCATCGCCGTGGAGCGCGCGCATGTACGCAAAGGCACCGCTGAAATCCTCCGGCGGGCACGCCCGCGCCCCGTCTAGCAACTCTGGCGGGCCGCTCCCCGCCACCCGTTTTTCAAACACGATCTCGTGGATCCACTCGTCCGCGAAGTCGTAGCGATACAGAATCCGGATCGGCAGTTTCTTGCGTCCCAGGAATTCCGCCAAGGTTAGCACCGCTTCATCCTGGAACTCGCCGACGGTTTGGTCAGCCAAGCCGATCGGTCCGATCACATCGACGAGGCGTTTGCCCTTGCCGTGGCGGAACTCATGCGGGTGTTTGTTTTCCCAGCCCATGGCGGCCTGGATGGCGTCGCTCAGGGTGATGAAGGTGACGTCCATCGCTATGCTGAAGCGCCGCCAAATCTGCGGCTGGATGCCGTAGAGAAACACTTTGATCGATACCCGGTTTTCGTCTTTTGCCTTCGCCATGTCAGGAGCCTGCCTCAGATGGTGGGGCCAATGCAAACAAGAAATTTTGCGCTGTGGAGTCCTCGCGGCTGATGGGCTGGGAAACAAACACCCGCACCGAGGAATACCATGCCCGGCCGAAATAATAGAGAGGACCAGAACTACCAAAACAGTCCCAATGGATGGTTTTGCCCGTTTTTCGTTTGATTTCTGAAACTTCGCCCGATGAGATGACGATCACATACCGCCAGTTATACTAGTTGATATACCCGTGGTTGGCAGGTTTCATTTTAGGCCATCGATTACATTGCGGAGCAACTCACCAGAACAAAATGAACAGGGTGATGACCCCGAGGATGACCAAGCCGCCGGCGATTTTTACCACGGGCTCGGTATCCAAACGGATTTCCTCACGCACCGGCAGTACCTTGGCGACGGGCAGTGGCGCGCGCCAGGTCATCACGGCCATCACCGCCGCCACGATGAGGAAGGCGCACGGCACCTGCAACAGGAAGTGCAGCTTGTGTCCGTTAGGAAAGGTTGCGGACTTGGCAGTGAATTGGAGGGCGGCATAGGCCAGCGGGCCGGTCACCAGCGCGACGCCGCCGGCCGCCGCCGGCACTTTGGGCAACACGAATGGCATCACAAACGCCGCCACCACGCCGGGCCAGATGTAACCCTGGAATTGTTGGATGTATTGGAACACACCGCCAAACCGTTTATCCTCCAAGGCCGGGGCGATGGCACACGCCGCGAGCACAAACGCCAGCGTGAGCCCGCGGCCCAGCCACACGAGTCTCGCCTGTGAGGCATTGGGCGCGAACATCCGCCGGTAAACATCCATCGTCGAGATCGTGGATGCCGAGTTGAGCAGCGACGCCAGTGTGCTCGTCACCGCACCGGCAATGGCCGCATAGATGAACCCGCGGATGCCGGGTTGGATCAACTGCGTCACCATCGTGGGAAACGCGGCATCGGTCTTGTCTCCAATTTGCGCGCCGTAGAGTTGTTGGGCCATCAGGCCCGGCATCACGATGGCAAACGGCACCAGCAGCCACAGGCCACCGGCAAAAATCATGCCGAGCTGGCCATGCTTGAGCGACTTGGCGGCCAGGTTGCGCTGCACGATGAACTGGTTGAGGCCGCAATAGTAAATCATCACGATCCACATCCCGCCGGCCACCCCCGTCCATGGCAGGTCCGTGTTGTCCGCGGCCAGCACCAGATGCAACTTCGCCGCGTTGGCCGTGGCAAACGGTTCCCAACCACCGATTGCATGCAGCCCGAGGAAAAAGATCAACATCCCGCCAACCAACAACGCCAATCCCTGCACCAGATCCGCCCAGGCTATCGCCTTCAAGCCGCCGATGGTCGAATAGCCGGCACCTAGCAAGCCGATCAACCACACCGCCGCCGTCAGGTCCATCCCGGTGACCGCCCGCAGCGTCACCCCGCCCGAATACAACACCGCCGGCAGCATCACCACCGCGTATATCACCACCGTTAGAACCGCCATGATGCCGCGGGCCGCGGTGTTGTAGCGATACTCCAGATACTCGGGCATGGTGTAAATCCCCGCCCGCAGGAACTTCGGCAACAGGGTCATGGAGATGAGCACGATGAACACCGAGCCTAACAACTGCCAGCAACTCACCGCCAGCCCGGTCGATCCCGCCGCCTGCCCGGCCATGCCCACCATCTGCTCGGTCGAGATGTTGGCCGCCACAATCGAAAGACCGATCAGCGGCCACGTCAGCCCGCGCCCGGCCAGGAAGAAATCCGCGCTGTCCTCGCGGTGGCCCTTGGTCTGGCGGCTTTTCCACACGCTGAGCCCGACGACGACAACGAAGAATCCGACAAAAACGACGAGGTCCAGGGGAGCAATGTTCATGGAAGGGGAGTGGATAGGCGTGGTGCGCGTGCGCAGATCACTCGCGCAAACAGATTGTTGGAATGCTCGGCAGCGGGCATTGGTTGAACTGTCTTACGGCACTTGGCAATCCGATATTGTCCGCCCTGCGATTTTGTCGATTGCGCGGATGCTTGTGTCCCCCGTGCGGTCAAGCAGGTGTGAATGCTCGGTCTCGCGCATGGCGGCGCCGGGCCGTGGATCCCGGACCCGTGGGTTGCCAGCAGGCTGCTTTCTCCGCCAAGTCCACCACCGCCCACCGCCGATCATGAATCACCTAGGCTCTGCCACAGTGGTCGCGACATTCAGATGGTCCGATCGGACCACCTAAATGTCGCGATGATTCAGGAAAGTCTTTGCCCGAGTTTGCCGAGAATTTGGCGGCGCTTCTTCCAAACCCTGATGCCCTGATAGGCTGTGGGTAGCAATTCTTTGGGCAGGAACGGGTCAAGACGAAAACAGTTTTGGAGTAGATTCCGTTCTTTGGTGACCCAGCGGACCACCTTTTCTTTCGCCGCAGGTTGGGAGGTATCAGGGGGATCGGTAAGGTGATGCTCTAGTTTTTCCCAAGCCTCGTTAATGCGTTTGAAGTCCCACGCGGCACGCACCAGGTCCGTGGAGAGTTCGCCGCCACAGGGAGAGGCATCGAACAGCACGAGATTTGCCGCATTGACGGCCAAGGGTCGCAATTTCACTGCCAGATCATCCAAGCGATCAGGAGATATCCAGGCGCTGCGTTGCATGCAACCGAAGCCGGAGGTATGCAATTTGCGGCGCAAATTGCGCCGCGATTCCCGCTGCTCTTCTGGCAAGTCAAACAGGATCACCCGCCATTTTCCGTCCCATGATCGGTACCAGCGTTGCTCGGGATCGTCACCCACCTGTGCTGCCGCCAACCCTTTTTGGGTGAGACGGATAACGCGCTGTCCGACCTGTTCATCCCGCCTCGTTTCTATGAAAGCTTGCGCTTCCAATCGTTGGATCTGCCTGAGTAACCCGTTGCCATACGCCCAGGACTCAAACGATGAGTCCAGATTCCGCCACGTCGGCATCATCATTTTGTCCAATGTCCATGCCAACTGGTAAAGAAAGATTTCTGTGCGTGGCTTCATTTTCATACGAACTACATCTCGACAAATTCATTGGCGATTGTCAATGAATTTGAGGCCTATGGAGTTGGAACCATTTGGTGTGTCCGACGCCTATTTGGCTTTTTCTAAGGGTTCCGCCTTCGAAATAATCCGGAAATCCGCCGCGACATTCGGATGGTCCGATCGGACCATCTGAATGTCGCGGTCATGGTTTATTTGAGCTTGTGATGGGACGGATGGCGAGGCAGTTTGCGCTTGTGACACACTGCGATCGCGACACGAAACGACTTGCTGTCGATGGATTATCAGGTTGTGCCAATGGCGCGGTGCAGGCCGTTGGTTTCCGGATGCT
>JBILFE010000515.1:0-3530 GCA_044351705.1 Luteolibacter sp.
TCGCTGCCGCAATCGAAGCTGCGGGAACTGGAGCGGGAGCTTCGCGATGTGGATCCCGAGAAATCCGACGCGGCACGCCGGAAGCAAATCGAGGTATGGTTGGATTCGGGCATGGGTTGTTGCGCGCTCAAGCATCCCGTGTTGGCGTCGCTCATGCAGGAAACGCTGTTGAAGTTTGATGGTGACCGCTATCGGCTTATCGCTTGGAGTGTCATGCCCAATCATGTGCATGTCCTGATAGAGACCAAGGACACGCTGTCGAGGATTGTCCAGTCGTGGAAGTCATATACGGGGCGGTGGGCGTTGGAGAAGAATGCCGAGCTGGGGCTCGGCGTTCCCGGGAAGGCGCTCTGGATGCGCGAATACTGGGACCGTTATATCAGGAATGCCGCTCATTTTGACAACGTCGTGTCCTACATCGAGCGCAATCCGGTGGCTGCGGGCCTGTGCAAACAACCTTTTGACTGGCCGTGGTCGAGTGCATCAGCCCGGATCGCCCTTTCCGGGAGCGCCACCGCCGGGAGCGCCCCCTTCCGGGAACGCCGAGCCCCAGCTCGGCCAGGTGAATGAATTGAAGAAGGCCAAGCTGGGGCTTGGCGCTCCCGGGCTTGGCGCTCCCGGAGGAATCCATTGAACCTGATACATCATCCAACCATGCAATAAAAGGCAACATGAAGACAAATAGAAGTAAGTATAACTATCATACTCCTCAGGGCTCGCATTGGTTTTTTCCCAACAAGGTTGAGTTGAACACCCACGGCAAGCTGTTGCTCATTGCGTCCAGTAAAGACCGCGCCGCCACCCTGGGCTTCCGCTGCGTGGTGGATGCCGCGGAATAAGTATAGGGAAACGGAGATGTCTATGAAAAAGCATGTATTAGCAATGGTGGTCATGACCGGATTGACACTCAGCGCACAGGCGGTGGAGCCGCCGGTTGAAAAGCCGAACGTGATCATCGTCCTTACCGATGACCAGGGCTACGGCGACCTGTCGTGCCACGGCAATCCAGTTCTCAAGACGCCGCAACTCGACCGGTTGCACGCCGAGAGCGTGCGCTTCACCGATTTCCATGCCGCGCCGATGTGTACGCCGACGCGCGGCCAGCTCATGACCGGTGTCGACTGCCTGCGCAACGGCGCGATGAATGTCAGTAGCGGGCGCGCGTTCCTGCGCCGCGAATTTCCGACCATGGCGGATCTGTTTGCCGCGGGCGGGTATCGCTGCGGCCAGTTCGGCAAGTGGCACCTGGGCGATAACTATCCATACCGGCCGCAGGATCGTGGGTTCCACGAGTCCATCTACTATCCCTCAACGCACATCGGCAGCGTGCCAGACTTTTGGAACAATCATTACTTCGACGACACCTACTCGCACAACGGCCAGCGCGAGCAGTTCCAGGGTTACACCACCGACGTCTTCTTCAACGAGGCCATGAAATGGATGGGCCAGCAGGCGGCGGCCAAGAAACCCTTCTTCTGCTACCTGCCGATCGCGGCCGCGCACGAACCGCACTTTGTGCCGCCGACATACAGCGACCGCTATAGGGGCCACGCCGCCGCAAAGTTCTTCGGCATGATCGCCAACATCGACGAGAACATGGGCCGGCTGGAGACGTTTCTTGCGTCAAGCGGCCTGCGCGACAACACTATCGTCATCTTCATGACCGACAACGGCGGAAGCGCAGGCGTACCGGTCTACAACGCCGGCATGCGCGGCACCAAGGGCAGTCTGTGGGAGGGCGGGCATCGCGTGCCATGCTTCATTCGCTGGCCAGGCGGCAAGTTCCGGGTGCCCGGCGACGTGGCGGAGTTGACCGAGGTCCAGGACATCCTGCCGACCCTGGCCGAGTTGTGTTCGCTGCCGGGCCTGAACTCGCGTTTCGACGGTGTGAGCCTGGCCAAACTGCTGAGGGGCCAGAGCGACGTCCTGCCGGACCGCATGCTGGTGATCAACTACAGCCGCATTATCAAGCCCGAGCCTGCCAGACAGGGTGCCGCCGTAATGTGGAAACGCTGGCGCCTGCTGGAAAATCGCGAACTGTACGACCTTACGACCGATCCGGGACAGAAAGAGAACGTCATCGGGAAGCACCCTGACGTGGCGGCGAAGATGAGCGCCCATCTCGACGCCTGGTGGCGCACGGTCGAGCCGGAGATCAATGAATTCTGCGCCGCGATCATCGGCAGCGAAGCTGAAAACCCCGGCATGCTGTCGCCGACCGACTGGCAGGACCCGCCCGGCGGGCCGAACGCATTCCTCGACCAGGGCTGGCAGATACGCCGGGGGGAGAAGCGTAACGGCAAGTGGAATGTCATCGTCGATCGTGACGGCATTTACGAGTTCGAGTTGCGTCGCTGGCCGCGCGAGGCCGACGTGCCGATTGCCTCCGGTATGCCTGTCCGCAAGCACATCTTCGGCGAGTTCCAGGCCGGCAAGGCGCTTCCCATTGCCAAGGCGCGTGTGAAGATCGGCAATTTCGATGCCGACAGCGCGGTGCCGGCCGACGCGAAACAGGTGACGTTCAGGGCGCAACTGCCAGCCGGGCGCACGCAACTGCTAACCTGGTTCTACGACGGCGACGGCACGGAGCTGTGCGGCGCCTACTATGTCTACGTCCGCCGGATCGACCGCGCTCCATGAAGGAGAAGGAAGCAACCATGAAACCAAGAAAAACCATGCTAGCCCGACTGATCGCCGTTCTTTCCGCCGCCCTCTTGGGCGGCACAGCCAACCAGCTTTCCGCCGCAGCCGCAGCCGCCCCAACGCCTAAGGACTGCACCGATGCTGGCTGGCCCATCAAGGATGGACTGCACCTTACGACCACAAAGGGCATGAAGCCGCGCATCGAGGGTCCGATCCATCCATTTCGCGCCGAGGCCGCACCAAAGCTGCGGATCACCGGCACATGGAAAGGCCTGAAAGGAACCGGTCACGTGACCTGGAAGGTGTTAGGAAACGATCAGCCTGCGAAACCCCTGAGCGCCAGTTTTCCCATCCCCGAAACGGGCAGGGAGGCAACGGTGGAGGTGGATCTCGCCGCGCGGCCGGAATTTAAAGGTCTCATCACCCAATTGACCGTCTGGCTCGCGGACACGCCGGTGGATGGCGGCGAAGTGGTGATCAGGTCCATCGCCACGGTGCCGGCGAAGCGCTGATCGGAGCCTTTGCCCTTATCCGTAAACCTAGAGTGAGACGCAGAACGCCAGCCACGAGTTGTCAGCCGCCGATTTTGAATTCGTAAACGATCATCCCTGAAACACACGACCACTAATAACTAAATGATGAGCGCAAATAAAACTCATCTCCAGATCTAACTAATTATGCTGCGCCATTCCGCCTACATTCTGCTCATTCCTTTTCTGACTTCGCTGGCCGCTGCCGAACGCGCTGGTGACGTGTACGCTGACACCTGGGTGGGCACCGATGTGCTTGGACGCAGCCTGCCCACCTATGCTGAGGTGGGACCGCCCCGGGCCAACCGTCAGGTGGGGTTATTCTATTTCCTGTGGGTCAACCAAGGCGTCACCAAC
>JBILFE010000516.1:0-3519 GCA_044351705.1 Luteolibacter sp.
GTGCTCGTCGAGCACAAGGAAATCGCCCAGGTGCGCTCATGGATGAGCAAATTTGCCGCTGTGATCCGCGAGGAAATCTGCTGACCCGACACCTTATGCAAGAACACATGATAGATGGGTGCGCGCCCTTGTCCCTGACCCGCAGTATCGAGGATTTTCCGATCGCCAATATACCGCTGCGCCAACACCAGCAGGCGGCATTGGCCGGCACGGATTGGCAGCACCACACTGCCTGGACGGCGGGCTCTATCCAATGCCATCCGCAGGCCTGGCTGGAGGTGGAGGATTTATGCGCCTTGGCCGCCTCGCCAGCCACAACTTTGGTGGATGCTTTTCTAACACCCATAGCGTGGCTGGGCGATACTCCGGATGCGGCGCGCACGCTGCTGGCGGTGGCCTCGTTTTTGATACGACATCCGTGGGATTTGCTGCGCGCCAACGAGAGCCACCTGGCCAAGCTGCAAGGCACGGACGTGCGGGGTGAAGTGCATCCATCCGCAGTGATTGAGGGGATCATTCAGGTGGGAGCGGGCACGCGGATTTTGCCCGGTGTTTTCATTGAGGGCAACGTGGTGATCGGCGCCAAGTGCAAGATCGGCCCGAATTGTTATATCCGTGGCGGCACCAGCATCGGCGACTCCTGCCATATCGGCCAGGCCGTGGAGATCAAGAACTGCCTGATCTTGTCCCGCACCAACATCGGTCATCTGTCGTACGTCGGCGATTCCGTGTTAGGTGAAGCCGTCAACTTCGGGGCCGGCACCATCGTGTCCAATCTGCGCCATGACGGCGCCAACCATCGCTCGATGGTGGCCGGCGAGTTGGTGGACACCGGGCGGCGCAAGTTCGGCGCGATCATCGCCGACCATGTCCACACCGGCATCAATACCGTGATCTATCCAGGGCGCAAGCTCTGGCCCCACACCAGCACCCGCCCCGGCGCCATCGTGCAGCGCGACGTGCTGGACGCATCGTGATGCATGGCGACCGGGGGCGTCGAGTGAGATTGAGTTTCCCCCCCCCATTGCAGGAATTCAACTCTTGAAATCGGGATGATGCGGATGGGCAACCGCGCCCTGGCACGCGGCGATGGCGGTGGCGGCGATATGGGCGGTGGTCCATGCGGCTTGAAAGTTGAAGCCGCCGGTAAGGCCGTCGATATCGATGCACTCGCCGACAAAATAGAGGCCGGGAGTGAGCCGGCTCTGCATGGTTAGAAAATCGATGGATGGGCGGGCGATGCCGCCGCAGGTGACGAACTCATCCTTGTTGGTGGTCTTGCCGGTGGCCTCAAAGCGCGATGCCTTCAGTATCTCGACCAGACACCGCGCGGCGGTTTTGGCCAACTGTGCCCATGCGACGGTGGCTTCAATGCCGCAGGCTGCGGCGAGGCTCTCCCACAGCCGCCGCGGGATGGGCGGAATGTGGCTGTTGCGCACCAGTTTGGCGCCGTGGCTCTGGCGGTTGGCCGCAAAGCTTGCCTTGACCGCCTCCATCTTCATGTCCGGCAGCCAATCGATCAAAAATGGGAAATGATGGTTGGTGGCGGCCAGGGCGCGGGCTTCCCATGCGGAAAGGCGCAGGACGGCGGGGCCGCTGACGCCGCGGTGGGTGATCAACATAGGCCCGTGTTGGGCGGGGCGGGACCCATCGCGGCGGATGCCGACCTTGGGATGGGCCACGCCGGCCAGGCCGCTGAGGCGCGGGTCATTGACGTTGAAGGCGAAGAGCGACGGCACCAGCGGTTCGATAGGTTGCTGCAACTTGACCAGCGCCTCGAGCAGCGGGCTGTCTTTCAGGGAGCCGGTGGCGACACAGACCGTGCGCGCCTCGACCCGCTTTGTTAGTCCGGCGAATTCGAGGGTGAAGCCGCCGTGGGGGAGGGGTTCGATTCCGATCAGGGCATGCTGTTGCAGCAGCGCGATGTGGCTTGCTCGAGCGCGCTCCATGAAGCAGTCGATCACGGATTGGGAGCTGTCGGTGTGCGGAAACATGCGGCCGTCGGCCTCGGTCTTGAGGGGCAGCCCGCAGCGGTCAAACCACTCGGCGGTATCGGCCGGTTGCCAACGCTGAAATGCGGCGAGCAATTCGCGGGAGCCGCGCGGGTAGTTTTTGGCCAGCTCGCGGGGATTGAAGCAGGCGTGTGTGACGTTGCAGCGGCCGCCGCCGGAAAGTCGCACCTTGTGCAGGAATTGGCCGCCTTTCTCAAAGATGGCAACGGCTTTAGCCGGTGCCATTGCGGCGAATTGCAGCGCGGTGAAAAAGCCGCCGGCACCGCCGCCGATGACCGCCAGGTCGAGCACACCGGGGGCGGCCGCGCTGGCATGGGAGTGGCGGACGGCATCGCGATCTTGCATGCGGCCATGATAGGGGAGCAATGATGAATTGCGAGGCCGGAATTTTGGGTCTGCTTGGGCACTTTTTCCGCCCGACGACAAGAGTGTCGTCGCTCCGTACGGGCGTTATCGGCGCCAAGTTAGTCGGGACGCCAAGCCGGGCTATTTGGGCGACCACAGGTCGGCGCTCCTCAGATCGAGCCGCTCGATGCTGCTGAACCAGCGTGAGAGGTCCTTGGTTTGGTCGTCAAAATTGTTGGATCCGAAGCAGAATTTGGCACCCATGGATTTGGCGAGGTCGAGGAATGCGGGTTTGGGGAAATCCGAGCCGGCTTGGATTTCGAGGGCGACGCCCTTGGCAATGGCCTTGGCGATGACTTGGCGCATGCGTGGCTCGGTCCAGAGCTGGTCGTAGAGGTGGGCGATGCAGGCTGGCAGATAGGTCGGGTTGGCGAGGATTGAAACCGGTTCGTCGAGGATGCGCAGGTTGTGGGCCATGTATTCTGACATCCAGGCCGCGGGGTCGGCGATGGTGACGTCGGGCAACCACAGGCGGCGCGGCTTGCCCTCGGCGGTGACACCCATGATCATGGTGTCGGCGAGAACGAAGTCGAGGCGCTTGAGCAGTTCTGGATCGATCCGGGTGAACCAATCGCGGTCGTTAACCTGGATGCCGACGGGCAGCCGCTGGCCGTTAGGTCCTGGTTGTGTGTGAGCATCGATAAACTCCCTGAGCTTGGCGTTGTCCGCCAGCGGCCATTCGCGTCCGAAGTTTTCAAGCACGCCGCTGCGGATACCGCTGTGGTCCTGGCGGAGGACGGCCTTCTCCAGGGTCATGCCGCCGCGGATGTGGATGTGGGAGTCGATCAGCGTGATGCCCCGGCTGTGGACGCTGGCTAGATCCCGCTTGAAGGCGTCACTTTGCGGATAGAGAAATGGCTGCTCCGCGGCCTGCACAAGACCGAGCGACAGGCAGGCGAGTAGGAATGTTGGAAAATGCATGCGCGGGGGATGGGGTTGAATGGGAGGTGACGGGTGTGGCAATGCCGGAGCCAGCTTGAGGCGGCTGGCAACCCTTGTGCAAGCGCAATGCAGTGGCGTGGAGATGTTGCCAGCGGGGAAAATCCTAAAATTCACCAAAGAATCCATTAAATTCACAATACGACGGGTGAACCGGCTGTTA
>JBILFE010000517.1:0-3518 GCA_044351705.1 Luteolibacter sp.
CACCGAAAAAAAGCCGGCCGCCGCCAAGCCCATTCCCGCGCAGGACCTGACCAAGGACGTCGAGGCCATCCTCGCCGCCTTGAAGAAACTCGCCGCCAAAAAGGATTCCGACCGGATGTATTCCTACAGCTCGCGCGGGTCCGCCTATGGCAAGTTCCTGTTGTTCGCCACCCAGCTCTATCAAAACGGCCACCCCGCCCTCGCCAACCAGCTCGCCCTCGCCGTCCTGGATTTCTTCCCCACGCGCGAAGCCGCCGTCGATGCCGCCATCGATCAACTCGCCGATCCTCTCTATCAACAAGCCAGCCGCGGGTTCTTCAGTTCCGGTGATTGGGCCGCCTATCACCAGGCGCTTGCCGCCCTCGCCAAACGATTCCCGCGCGGGTGGGCCAGCCGCGATGCGGTCGCCATCTTTCTGCCCCAACTCGAAAAACAAGCCGCCGGCGCCACCGCCCCCGCCCCATCACTGCCGGATATCCCGATTGACCCACAGGCCATCGCCGCCATCCGCCAACTCACCGAAAAACCACCGACTGACCCATCCAACACCGGCAACAATGCCGCCCGCGGCCTGACGCCACAGATGCGCTACCGCATGCAAATGATGGGAGCCTACGATGGCGGCGATCGATTCAGTCCATCCCCCCTCTGGCTCCTCGGGGATGCCGCCGGATCCGCCAAAGACAACTCCCCGCCAGCCCGTCTGGCCGCGCTGGGTATGGTGGCCATCCCGGCCCTCGCCGCGCTCACAGCCGACCCCTTTCTCACTCATTTTCCCAACTCCCGCTCCGGTTCCAGCTACTACTCATCCAATGAAAATAGTGACGAACGCACCCTCCACCTCTACGAATCCCTCAACCGGCCATCCACCCGTGGCGAAATCGCCCGCCAATTCCTCGTCGCCACCCTCCCGGATCCACAAAACCAACTCGGCGAAGTCGATGCCGATGGCCTCCGCGATCTCGCGCTGACCTTTTGGAAAGAACACAAATCCGCCACCCGCGATGAACTCGCCGCCGTCTTCCTCCGCGAGGGTTCTAACAGCCAAGCCGCACAAGCCGCCACCGTCCTCGCCACCTCCACCGCCCCGGAAGCCCACAAGGCCTTCGAATCCCATTGCCTCGCCGCCGATCCGGCCCTCGCCAATTTCCAAAGCGTGCAAGTCTACTTGCGCACCCGCAAAGCCGCCGCCCGCCCGTTCTTCGAGGCCTACGCCAAACTCGTCCGCAGCCAGTCCCAGGAAACCTCCGGCGATGACGACAATACCAACGAGGCCTCATGGGCCATCAAACAAGCCGGCGGCCCCACCAAAATCCTCAAACAACTTGAAGCCCTCATCGGCGGCCAATCCCCGCGCGCCCTCGCCGTCCAAATCGCCAAAGGCAAACCTGCCGACGCCCCAGCGGCCATCAAGTCATTGTCCTCGCTGCTCGCCGATGCCACGCCCACCAAACATCTCCACGCCCTGCTAGAAGGTGCCAACGCCGCCACCGACCCCACCATCCGCGCCCGTTTCCTAACAGCCACCTTGCGGATTCCCTGGAGCCATGAGGCGGATGGCGAGGAAGCACACAAGGCTGACACCCCGCCCACCACGCGCCAGATCTCCGAACCGGAAGCCGTTGTCTGGCGCAAACTCATCGCCGATACCCGCAAGCTGCCCAAGGACATCGATGGATTCTCCGAGATTGCCATGATCGCCGCCACCGCCTTCGAAAATTCAGTCTCCCCTAACACACGCTACTCGGACTCCTTCAACTACACCCCTGCCATCCTCAACACAACCTACGAGGCCATCTTCATGGCACAAGCCACCGCCCGCCTCGCCGGCCAGCCCATTCCGCCACTCCCCGATGCCTCGAAAATCTCCAAGGAGCGCCTGAGCGAAATCGTGGCCACCGCCGCCACCAAGCCCGCCGCCCAAGTCCACCCCTACCTATCCTCACTCACCCCCGACGAACGCGCCGCCTGGTTCAAATGGTTCATCGATCCCGGTGACCTCGCCTACCCCGATTCCGTTAGGGAACTGCTTTTCACCATCACCAGCCGCTCTTCTAACAGAGGCACGGCCGGCACCGATGTCCCAACCGCCGGCAAGCTCGACGTCGGATTCAAAATCACCCAGGACAGCCTGGCAAAACACATCGAATCCCTCGCTCCGGAAATGGACAAACACTCCCGCACCAACATCTACATCGGCCCCGCCGACTTCGGCCCGGGGCTTTCGATCGTGGCCGAAATCGTCCCGCTGCCGTCGCCTAAACCCAAGCGCAAGCGCAATACCGAAGACTCCGAGGAATCCGATGATGATGGCTATCCATCGGCATCCGGCATTTTCGCGCCCAGCATGCGCGGCAATGCCCTGGACGCCAACACCGCCGCCACCGCCATCGCGGTGGTCAGCTTGCATGCCGAAGGATCCGGCAGTGGCCAGGCCGTCTGGCTCATTCAGGATGGCAAGGCCACCCTGCAGCCTGCCACCGCCGCCAACATCAACGCGGACGCGTTCGGCCTCCAAGACGACGCGACAATAACCCCGCTCGCGACCGCCCTCAAATCCCTGCTGGAAGCCAAGGAGCGCCAACACTTCGCCATCCAAATCCAAATCCTCTCCCGCGCCGACGCCGCAAAATTCAAGGCGGCGTCCGAAGCCGCCTCCGCCCCAACCGAAGAAGACGAAGAAGCCTCACCCGAACCACCCGAACCACTCCCACCACCATGACCGAAGCACCCGCCGCCCACTGGCAACGCCTGCAAGACACCGTTTCTAACATCCGCACCGAAACCGCCCGCGTCATCGTCGGCCAGGACGAAATCGTCGAGCAACTCCTCACCTCGCTGCTGTGCAAGGGCCACTGCCTGCTGGTCGGTGTGCCGGGGCTGGCCAAAACCTTGTTGGTCGCCACCCTCGGCCGCATTCTCGGCCTCAAGTTCCAGCGCATCCAGTTCACCCCGGACCTGATGCCCACCGACATCGTCGGCTCGGAAATCTTGCAAAACAGCAGCGCCGGCGAACGCTCGTTCCAATTCATTCCCGGTCCGATCTTCGCCAATCTCATCCTCGCCGATGAAATCAACCGCACCCCGCCCAAGACCCAGGCCGCCCTGTTAGAGGCGATGCAGGAAAAGCAGGTCACCGTCAATGGCCAGACCCGGCGCTTGGTTGAGCCGTTCATTGTGTTTGCCACCCAGAACCCGATCGAGCATGAAGGCACCTATCCCCTCCCGGAAGCCCAGCTCGACCGCTTCTTCTTCCAACTCAACATCGGCTATCCGAGCATCGAGGAGGAAGCGGAAATCATCCGCCGCACCACCGGCCATGCCAACATCCTGCCCGAGTCCCTGCTCAACGCCGAAAAAGTCCTCGAACTCCAGGACGCCGCCGTCGATGTCCCGCTGCCCGAGTCGGTCATCCAGACCATCCTCAAACTCGTCCACTCCACCCGCCCGGACTCACCACACGCCAGCGCCGATGTGAAAAATTTCATCGCCTACGGGGCCGGCCCGCGCGCCTCGCA
>JBILFE010000518.1:0-3516 GCA_044351705.1 Luteolibacter sp.
TTCGAGTCGAGCCACTGCCCATCCAACAATTTTGCGGTGTCCCACAGCACGATATTGTTAGAGAAGGTGAATGAGAGGTGGCCTTCCTTGCGGGTTCGCTGGAGTTGGTGCTGGGTGGCGAAGGCAAAGATATTGTTGTGGATGATGTTGTCCTTGCCGTAGTGCTGGTGGAAACCGCCCGTCTTGGTATCATAAACCAGGTTGTTTTCCATCGTGATGCCGGTGCTGCCCTCGTCGGTATAGAGCCCCCAGCCACCGTAGATATAGGATTGAATATGATGGCAATGGTTGTGGCTCACGGTGGTGCCTTCGGATTGACCCAGGGTGTAAACCGCCCCCATGTCGCTCAACACGCCTTGACCCAGGTGGTGGATGTGATTGAATTCAATGTGGTTGCGCTTGGCTTGGCTGGGGGCATATCCCCAGCGCCAACCCACGGAAACACCGGTGTAGCGGAAATCACCGATATCATTGTGGGTCACCTCATTGTCGGCACTATGGCCGATCCAAACGCCGATGGCACCGGCAAAGAGATGACCGCCGGATTGGATGATATTGTTATCAACCGTGCAATGGCCGGTGCGATCCGCAGCAGACGGGTTCTCATTGTCCCAGCCTTGGCCGATGCGCACGCCGCCGCCACCCAGGTCGTGAAGGTGCGAGCGGGTCACCTTGCAATCCAGACAGGCCCGGCGGAACCACACCCCATACAGACTGGTGTGGCTGATCGTGCAGTCCTCGATGGTTAGATTGCGCGCGGCATCGGCCATGATGACCGCCTCGATGCTGTGGGCAGCCTGGGCATCACCTTGTCCGTTAGGCGGCAGGATGTAACCTGAATACTCAAACGCCAGCCCCTTGAGCGTGATGTGTTCGACGATGCCGTCGGGGCCGCCATTAAAGCGCACAAATTGACCGGCCACCGGTGCAATCACCTCCACTTTGGTTAGATCCTCGCCGGGCAGCGGGATGTAGGCAAGTTTACCATCGCGGGCGAGGAACCATTCTCCCGGGGCGTCGAGTGCGGCGCGGAAATTCTCCAAATGATAGCGCTGGTCGGCACCCCACTTGAAAAACGGCCAGGGACTGCCGGCGGTGGTCACTAACAGGTTGTTCGCCGCGTCCGCGGCCGCGATGCGGTGGCGCGACATCTCCCATGCGTGATAAACCACGGCCGTCACGTCCGCCAATTCCTCTTTGGGCAAGGCCAGGACGGCCGCCAGATCGCCGCCCCGGCCGGTGATCGCGCGGCTGGAAAGGTCCGCCTCGCGGCCGCTGAGCGGATCCACACCGCGCCCGGTCTTGTGCGACATGTAATGGTAGAATTTGTTAGGCGTGCGGGCGCGGGTGGCGCGCTTGCCATTGACCCACAACTGTTCGAAGCGCCATCCGCCCGGCACGGTGGTGGTCCAGACGCCATCCGGGCCTAACTGCCAGCCGGCGATCCCCCGTCCGCCTGAAAGAACCGGTCTGGCGCCGGGGGCGGCTTCGTAGCACACGGGTGCCCCCGCCGTGCCGCTGTCGGCGGGACCAAACTCCACCGGCCCGGCCAATGGATAGGTCCCGGCGGCAATCCGGACGTGCAACGGTCGATCCAGCGGCCCCTTCGCCTTGAGTTTGCGCACGGCGTCGCGAGCGCCGCTGAGCGTGGCCAGCGGGCCGTCGGAGCGGTCGGCGGTGGGCCGGCAGACCTGGCCTGACCAAGCGTCATTGCCATCCGGGGCGACATGGATGACGGGTTCGTCGGCGGCCTGCGTGACGGTCAGCACCGCGAGGCAGACGGCAGGGATTTTCAGACAGGTGAAGGGTTGCATAAATGGCGGCAGTGCCGGAATGGACGTTTATCGGATACCGTTGTGCAAGGTGCGATCTATCACTCAACGGCGGCGCTGATAGCTTGACGGATTCGCAGGTTCGTGCAATCGTGCTGCACGGAAACAGCAGGTCGCTGGATTGGCCGCGACTGGACCGCCGGAGTGCGGCTCAGGGATCGGGTGCGGGGGGGGGCGGTTTGTCGAGTTCCTTTTTGAGATCGATGAGTTGGCGGACTCGCGAGGTGTATTCCGTGATGATGATGGCGGATCCGTTGGGAATGGGAACTGCGGCGATGGAGCCAGAGGGACTGTATTGGCCGATGCTCTGGGTGAAGAGGTTGATCACCTTGATGATGTCGAGTTCGGGGTCTTGCGCATCCGGGGTGATGACGAAGTTTGCGAGGGTGGCAGCCTTCTTGATAAGTTCAGCAGCTTCGGCGTAAGTGAGTGGTTTATTGAGGCTGGCGGGCTGGACAAAAGCAAACTCGGCGGCACTGGCAGCGGGAGAGACGATCACGCGGCGACCGGTGAACGACCATAAGTATGGCCTATCGCAAGGGTCCGAATGAGCCGGTGCTGCGCGCCATCAAGCCGCTGCATCTCGCCGGTGACGCGCCCGTTCACATCCTCGAACATCTCCCAAACAAGGCACCATCGCCGCCTCAAGCATCCCATCGCGCCCCTGTCCTCCTCCAAAAAACTATCAGATTTTGTCGCATTCCGGTGAAAAAGCTTCCGCTCCGGCGCGCCTTGTGGCGTATTGGCGCTGCCGTTGGTGAAATCCTGCTTCCCGAGCCACAGATGCCTAACCAGAACCCTGAACAACGCGCCCGCGACCAGATCGACGCACAGCTCCGCGCCGCCGGTTGGGCCATTCAGACCAGTACGACCATTGACTTCAACGAGGGCCAGGGACAGGCCGTCCGCGAATACCTCACCGACTGCGGCCCGGCCGATTATGTCCTTTTCGTTGATAGGAAACCCGTCGGCATCACGGAGGCCAAGAAGGATACCCTTGGTCAAAACATCACCATCGTCGAAAACCAGACCGGAGAGTACGCTGCGGCCAAGCTAAAGTGGGTCCAGCACACAGGCCAGCCGCTCCCGTTCCTCTATGAGGCCACCGGCGTCCTCAGCCGTTTCACCGACCAGCGCGACCCCAAGCCCCGCTCCCGCGAGGTCTTCACTTTCCACCGTCCCGAGACCCTCCGCGAGATGCTGGCCCAAGGCCGCTCTCTCCGCGACCGGCTCCAGGACCTGCCGGTCCTCAACCCCGCCAATCTCCGCGAATGCCAGGTTGGTGCCATCACCGGGCTCGACAAGTCCGCCAAGAAGGCCAAACCCCGCGCCCTCGTCCAGATGGCCACCGGCTCCGGGAAAACCTTTACCGCCATCACCTTCATCTACCGCCTGCTCAAACATGCCAAGGCCAAGCGGATCCTCTTCCTTGTCGATACCCGCAACCTCGGCGAGCAGGCCGAGCAGGAATTCCTAGCCTACACCCCGTCCGACGACAACCGTAAGTTCACCGAACTCTACACGGTCCAGCGCCTCAACTCGTGCCACGTCCCCAAGGATGCCCAGGTCTGCATCTCCACCATCCAGCGGATGTATTCCATCCTCCAGGGCAGGGAACTCGACGAATCCGCCGAGGAGGAAAACCCCGCCGAGCACACCTCATCCCGCAAACGCGATCCGTTGC
>JBILFE010000342.1:0-4776 GCA_044351705.1 Luteolibacter sp.
GCATCCGCCTGGGTGGCGGATTGGGTATGACTTGCGGCACGAATGGCTCGAGTGCCGGATGGCTGAGCTTGCCGCCGATGACGGTTAGAACGGCGGCCGCCGCAGTGGGGGTGATAACATCATTGGCAAAACCCTTGGTGGCCCATAGCAGGTCATCCGTGCGGCCCAGATCCTCCTCGGAGCCGCGGCCCGGTGCCGCCCACAGCCGGGTCTGGACCTCGACCGGTGCGCCCTCGGCAGAGAGTTCGACGAGCAGGACCGCCTCGGTTGCGGGGACAAAGGATCGCATCGTCACGCTATTGGCACCTTTGGTGAAGCGGGACACGGTGATGGCGGGAAAGAGTTCCTGCTCGACCCGGTAGCTGGCGTCGGCCAGGGCCGCAATGTTGATCTCCAAGCCACCGAAGGGACGCGGTCCACCCGCGCGATGGCCGTCCTTGAGTTTCAGGAAGTTGTTCTTGCTGAGCCAATAGCGCTGGGCCTCGGGTTTGCCGCTGATGACCGCACCCATGTCGCCATTGCCCAGCAATGGCCCGTGGGCTGAATCCCGCGATGGAACCCCGCCGGGCGGCGCATCGAACACCGCCTTGTGGCGCGACACGATCCGCTCCGCCTCGGTCTGGAGCTTGGCATCCGGCACTGCCGTCGGATTGGCAACGGCTGCCAATGCCCCCAGCACCCATAATCCGGCTGTTAGCATTATTGTTAGATCGCGCGTGTTGTGGTTTGTTTTCATTGGATGATGCAGTGTTGTTTGGACAAATCGTTATTGTTGGGTGAATTCCAGTTTCCAGTCGTCGGTGCGAAACGGGGAGGCTGGCAAACCGGCGGCATTGAACAGATTGCAGCCGCCGGGGTTGATGTCCCAGGCATAGCGCACCGCCACCGGGGAGGGGACTTGCGGGCTGGATACCACCACCGTCTGGCCCACTATCCTGGCATCAGCCCACACAAACTTCTTGTCAGCGCCGGCAATGGCAAAGCGCTTGAGCGGTTCGCCGCCTTTGGCTGCCAACCCGCCACCCACCTGGGTGAAGTGCAGGCGGATGGCACCGTCAGCGACCTCCATGCGTTGATAGAGGGGTCCGGAGTATTCTAACGGATGGTTATAAGTTTTGGCCAGGGCCACCAGTGCCAGGCGGCGGCCGACCTCGGCCTTGGTGAGCGGGTGGATGTCATCGGGGTTGCCGATATCGACGGTCACCGCCATGCCCGAGTTGGGCACAAGGGATTGAAGCTGGGTCTGGATCTCGCGAAAGGCGGCCCAATTGCTTTCGCCCGGCTCCGCCCGCGGCGGCCGGTAACTGGAGAGTTGGACGGTGTAGATAGGGAAGTCGCCTTGGCCCCAGCGCTGGCGCCAGTCGCGCACCATTGCCGGAAACAGCGTCCGATAGAGTTCCCACTCGTCGGCGTTGCCCTCGCCCTGATACCAGATGGCACCTTTGATCCCGAATGGAATGAGCGGCGCAATCATGCTGTTGAAGAGCACCGTCGGCAACGCCATCACGTTGTCTTCCCATGGGTCCATGCCATCGGGCCTGGCGAGCTTCGCCGGCGGGCGTTCCGGTTTGGCGGGCGGCGGCTTGCCTTCCGCCAGGGCCTGGGCGCTCTCAGCCTCCCAACGTTTGAGGGTTTCCGGCCAGCCTGCGGTGGCCTCTTTCCACTTCAGATAGAGTTGCTTGCGCTGGGGGTACTCGGCCTTGGCCGCGACAATCGCTTTGAGATAACCCGCGAGTGACGGCTCGGACTGCAAGCCTTCCAGACTCGTCCACATCTGCCCGGAACTGCCGCCACGGCAGGCATTGATCAGACCCACCGGGATCTTTTCTGATAGATGGATGTTCCGCCCGAAGAAATAACCCAGCGCGGAAAATTCGCTGGCCTCGGCGGGCGTGCACACCGCCCAGCTTCCCTTGCAGTCGGCCTGCTGTTCTAACAATGTATCCTTGGGCAGTTTGAACAGCCGCAGTTGTGGAAAGCTGGCCTGGCCCAGGCCGTTGGGGTTGTTGACATCGCGTCCGAGCACGCGCCGCACCGGCAGCGCCATGTTGGACTGTCCTGAACAAACCCACACGTCGCCGATGAGCACATCCTGATAGGTGAGGGTGGTGTTGCCGGCAATCGACACGGTGACCGGCGTGGCAGTGGGTTTGAGGTCCTTGAAGATGACCTGCCATTTTCCATCCGCGCCGGTCGTGGTGGCCATTTTGGCATCACCCACACTCACCGCCACGGCTTCGCCCGGATCCGCCCAGCCGTAGATGGGCGTGCGGGCACCGGCCTGCAGCATCATGTGTTCGCCGATGATGGCCGGCACCCGCACTGCGGCGTGACACGCGGCACAGCAGATGCCAACGACACAGAACATTATGACACTTGTTTTCATGATTGACGATGGACCGTGGTCACGGGTGGGGGCATGGGTTATTGCTGATAGGCACCGATGAGTCTGGCACCTTCGGTCAGCGGATTGCCAGCGAAATCGCGCTCGCCGCGACCCAGCGGCAAACCATTGTCGCGGCACGGTGAACCATCCTTCAAGCGATAGCCCGCCGTGGAATCAAGACCCGCGCCTCCCATGCCAGGTGCCACCAGCATGGGATCGGCCAGCACTGCGGCGTCGTCGTCCGGCAGCTTGACCCATGGCCCGAAATAAACGTTGTGGCTCAGCAGTCCCGGCTTGCGCCGGGTGATGACGAAACGACCTTGGCCGCTCGCGTAGAAAATATTGTTAGTATAACTTGCGTTGGTGAAAACCTGCACGGTCCCGCGCGCATTGTAAAACGTGTTGTTATACAGGCGGTTGTCGGCCTCCAGCGAACTGCCTCCGCACATCAGGCTGGATGAGTCATTCTCACTGATATTGAAACGCGCGATATTGTGCTTCGCACTCGGCATGATCAGCAGCCAACCTCCCGCGTTGTTGCGGCTGTAATTGTGTTGGAGCACGCAATGGGTGCAGTTGAAATCAAAATCGAATGCCTGGCCATCGCGATTCAGAGCGCCTGCCACGCGGGTATCATGCACCTCGTTGAACTGCATGACGGCCCCGTCGCAGGTGTGCAGCCAGATGGTCGCCGCGCATGAATTATACCATTCGTCACCATCTGGCACGACCACCCCCGGACCGCCACAGCGCATGCCGGCGTCGTTGACCACGTTGGATTCCACCAGTGGCTTGATGCTGCCGAGGATGAGGATCGCATCGCCGCCAATATCGCGCATGCGGTTGTGGCGCACGACCACCCGTGTGGCCGTGGCTTTCTCCGTTGGCGTCCACACTATGATGGCGCTGCGATCGACCCGCTCGATGACATTGCGCTCGATCCTAACATCATCGAAGGTGGCAACTTGTGCGCCGCGTGGCGATGCCACCAGGATGGCCGTGGAGGTGTAGCTGTCGATGCCTTCGTAGCGTCCGCCCATCAACCCCCACAGGTCATGGATGCGGCAGTCGCTAACAAGTATGTGATGGAATACCCGGCCGGTGCCCGCGCCCAGCACCAGAACCGCCTGGCGGTGCTGGTTGACTGCTGGCGCGCCGCTGGTGATTTCAAGGTGGCGGATTTCCCAGAACTCCTGGTTGCGCAGCAGAATGGCCGCGCCGCCGGCGCTGCCCATGTCGATGACCGGCAATGCGCCCTCGCCATAGCGATCCATGCGAATCGGCCGGCCATCGCAGCCTGAGCCCTGTGGCTCTAACTGGCCCTGCCAGCGGCAGCCCGCCTTGAACAGGATGGCATCACCGGGTGCGAAGACGTGTTGGTTGACCCGTGCCAGTGAGCGCCAGGGAGCAGCGGCCAGGCCGGTGGCCGCATCATCGCCGGCCAGCGCGTCGACATGGTAGGTGGTCCCGGTGGGAGCAGCGGCTGGCGTCGCGCCCGGTGTCGCATGGGTTTCGCCCGTTGCAGAGCTGGACAATCCAATGATCAGGACGCCGATTGCCAGACGCCTCAGAACATCACGGGTAGCCACGGCAATCATGCGGTTGAAGAAGGGTGCTCGCATTACTGGGCCTCGGCCACCACCCGGAAGCCATCACGGTTGAAGGCGCGGAGTGCCGCGGACTGTGAGCGGCGCGCCGAGCGGCACTTCTCCGCACTGCAATGCCAATCGCCGCCACGCACCACGTACTTGCCGCCCGTGGCCGGCCCGGTGGGGTCGGTCTGGGGACCGGCCGGATAGGCGGCGTAGAAATCCTGGCACCATTCCAGCACGTTGCCGTGCATGTCATAAATCCCGAAGGCATTCGGCTTGAAGGTGGCCACCGGCGCAAACATCGGCGAGTTGGTGGCGGCGGCATTCCACCCGTTGGAGGCGTAATGGGCGTATCCTAGCAGATCCTCCGCATAGTCGCCCGAACCATAGCGCGTGGTGGTGCCGGCGCGGCAGGCATATTCCCACTGCGCCTCGCTCGGCAGGCTAACGGATTTGCCGGATTTCTTGCTCAGCCACTTGCAGAATGCCTGGGCATCAATCCACGTGGTGGCGGTGGCCGGATGGTCGGGCCGCGAGGGAAAACTGTAAACGGGCTTCTCCCAGGCATAACCGGAGTCCTTCACGAATTGATCGAACTGTGCCACAGTCACCTCGGTGGTCGCTATGAAAAACGGCTTGCTCAGCGTCACCTCATGCTGCACCTCGTCCGCGCCCCGTTCGTCTTCACTCGGCGGGCTGCCCATCAGAAACTTGCCGGCTGGCACCTTCACCAACTTCATCGCCACGTTGTTGCCAAGGTCGAGGCTGAGTTCCTCGAGTTTGAGCACCACGACTTCC
>JBILFE010000142.1:0-7519 GCA_044351705.1 Luteolibacter sp.
GGCGTCTTTCGGCTTGGTCCTGGGCGGGTTGGGATTGGTGGGGTTGGGTGGGGCCTGCGGCCCGCCTAACAATTCAACCATGGCCTTGCCCATGCCCTCGCCTATCAGATAGTAAGTTTCCGCGTTGCCATTCCAATGGTAGCCGAAGCCGTGGGGTGAGAGTTCGCGAGGGCGGAAGAACCCGCGGGTCTCGACGTAGAGCACGTTGCCCTTGAATTCCTCGCGTTGGGCGGCGGCCTGTTGGGCGGCGGAGATTTGCAGGCGGCGGGTGACTTTCTGGTCCCAGCCGCCGAAGCCGCTGCCGCCGATGACAAATGGCAGGTTGGGCACGCCGAGGTCCTTGCGCGCGTCCTTGATGAAGTTGACCATGTTCTTTTCATATTCGTCGGCCATCGGTTGGGCGCAGCCGTCCTGCCACCCCTGATGCCAGCCGAAGCCGGCAATTTCAAAGCCTTTGCCATCGTAGTTAGGGAAATCGGCCTTGAGGTTCTGCAGTTGCTCTTTGACGCCTTTGATCATTTCCTTATACCAACCGCCGACCTCGCCGCCGGAACTCGGCGGGCGCCAGTTTTGCGCCAGGCTGGTGCCGCCCACCGCCACCTTGATCAAGAGCACCTGGTTATCCAGGAAATCGCCGAGCTGCAAGCCGATGCCGAGTTCCGGGCCGATGCAACCGTCGGCGGCGAAGCCACCCACCGTCAGTGCGCCTTTGGTGCCGTAGGCGCACCAGACGTCGTTGCGCACGATCCATTTGCCATCCTTGTCGACGAGGTGTTTGTAGCGCGCGGCGGAGGCCGGGTCTTTGGACAGGGTTTCCAAGGTGCCTTTGCCCGCGCCATCGATGATTCCTTGGCCCTCCATGTTGGATTGGCCGGCCAGCACAAATACCTTGATCGGACTCTTGCCGGCGTGCGGCGGCGGCGGGGCCGGGGGCCGCTTCACGGGATCGGCCGCATGTGCCGTGACTGGAACGGCCAGCATCGCCAGGACTGCCAGCGCGCGTGGGATGAATCTGTTAGTGTGGATTAGCATGATATCGTGGATCGTCTTGATACGGGAAGCACCGCGTTTCCTTTCGGGTATTCTCCACACGATGTGTGCAGCCCGTCATGTCGGATAAACATCGGACAAGCCAAGCCGGTTGAAAGGTCCGGCATGCGAGCACGTAACTGGTTGCGATGAAAAACAGGATTATGCTTTGCCGGATGCGGCGCCTCTGTGTCGTCGCGGTGTTCATCCTCGTTGCCATGCCGACACAGGGTCAGGAACGTGAGTCTAACAAAGAAGTGGCACCGGGCCGAGTGGATCCGGGTGTTGCGCAGCAAGTGGCCGAGGTGATCCGAGCCAAGCGTGCGGGCATCTTGGTCGCGCTATTTGTCAAGCCGGGGGACTTGGTCAGCAAGAATCAGGTGCTCGGCCACACCGAACTGGATGCGGCCAGGTTGAACTTGGACACGGCGCGAGCCAACCTTGAGGCTACCGGAACCTTGGACCAAATGTTCTGGCAACACCAAGCGCTGATCACCACCCGTGAGGAGATGGAAGAGGCTGTCCGCAAACGCACCGCACCGAAATCCAGGCTCAAATTCACCATCGCCATGGAACAAGCGGCCCAAGGCCAATACCAGGCCCAACTGGATATCGAGAAGGTGCAGAAGATCAATTTCGAGCATTGCCAAAAGGAATACGAGGCGCGCTTCATCCACTCGCTCATCGATGGTGTGGTCAGCGAAGTCAAGGTGGCCTTGGGACAAGCGGTTGCAGTCGGGGCCCCGGTCTTCACCGTGTCCAGCGCCAGCCACCTCTCTGTGTCCCGCGCGGTTCGGGTAAAATAAATCTCGGTGATAGATCACTTTCATGCCGGTTGTCCCACCGCCTTGAGAAACTGGTCATGACTCAGGCAAGCTGCCGGGTCACGGTCCATTTCATCGCTGCGGCGCAGCGCCTCGGCCAAGCCTTCGTCATCATCGACGAGCACGCCGGGCAGCGAATCGAGCAAATCCGCAGCGAGTTTCGCCCGCTGGGATTCGGGAAGATTGAGGGCGAGAGGTTCAATTTCAGCGAGCGTGGCCATACAGAAGAGGATACTCGGAATTTCCCTTCGGACAAGACCGTATTTGTTGCATGTGGCACGCGGATCCAGCGCGCTTTATGGCGGAGAAAAAGCGCAACGCAGAGGCCTTGCAACGCAGAGGCCTTGGAACGCAGCGTCCCAACGACCCACAATGTCACCAGACTTTCACACTCACCTCGCCCTGTCCCGGAGTCTCGAAGGGACCGGGAAACGGGTTGCTGCTGTCGCGTTTCTTGTCGAAATAATCCGTGTCGACGTTGAGCGGCGATGCATCCGCATTCTCATATATAGATTCTGGGCGAGGACAGGAAAATGTTGTTAGCCACAAGCAGCGGGCCACGCTGCATTTCAAGGAACAGGTCCCCGGCCCAGCCGGTGTTGTCATGCACAAGATTGCGCGTAACCTGCGCGCCCTGGCCCATCCAGTCGAGCCAGATGGCGCTGACATTGCCGCAGCGATAGATGTGATTATGACTGATCACGACATCAATTGCGCCGTGGAATTTGATGCCGCCCATTTCAGCGCCGCCAAAACGGTCGCTCGTATGGATATCGTGGAAGACAATCCGTTGGGTGTCCGACTCGCCGCCGCGCGGCGGGGGTGAAGGAGATTTCATGCGCATCGGCTGGATGCTCTCGATCATGTCCGGCCCTTGTAACCGATGAACCTCCGTCAATTCACCATCCTGTTGTCAACCCTCACATTTTTTGGTCACAGCCTGAGTGCGGCGGACGCCGGCAAGGTGCGTCTGTTTGTGCTCGCGGGGCAATCTAACATGCATGGGGTGAATCCCGAGGCTGCCTTCACTCCCGCAGTGAGGCAGGTTTTTCCCAAGGACGACGTGGTGGTGGTCCACTATGCCGAAGGTGGCACGCCGATCCGCCGCTGGTGGCAAGGCTCAGACTTCCTGAGCTAGGCCATGAATTGTCGAGGAATATGCGCTGAATTCCGAAAAATGATTTGGCACATTTCACGGCTCTCCGGGCCAATGAAATGTCACAGCAGCGTCCGTTCTCAAACTTGAAAGTTGAACATTCAACTTCCAAGGAGTTGGCGCCGGCGTGGGGCGCGCAAGAGAAGGGGCGTCCAGTCGCGCTCAAATTTCGTTGGCATTGAGCCAGCGCAGTGTGATTATTTGGAAACGTCGGCCGAATTTTTTGTTTGATTCACTTTTCAAATCAGCGACGGCGGTTTCCACTGGGTCGGCGGGATCGACCCATTCGGGGAAGCGTTGCACGACGGCTTCACAGACGGCGCTGGTCAGGACTTTGCCGGAGGCATCCTTGGCCTCGCCGTAGCTGCGGATGGTGAAGGTGTCGGAGCGCGGCGTCGCGGCATTGCCAAGCACGCTGAGGATGTCGGCTTGGCTGAGGCACCCCGGCGCACCTTGGTAACTCGCGCCGGCCCCGGCGGCCATATTGTCATCGGCATACTTGTACTTCTCCACGGTGGCGACGGGAATATCAAAACCCGCGACCGCCTGGAGGGCGGCATCTTCGTTGATATTGGCATCGTCGATGGCTTGCTGGAGGGCTCCTCGACGTGCGATATCGCCGGTGCCAAGTCGGCGGTTGACAAACTCCGCCATCGAAAGGAAGGGACCGCGCAGGCGCACCTGCTTGACGATGGCTTCGGCGAGCTTCTGCAATTGGGCGTCCGAATACTCGCGCGGACCAAGCCAATAGCCTTCCTTGGCATCGCCGCCATCTGCGGCGGAGACCGACACCGGCAACCGGAAGCGGCTGATGCGTGCCTCCTGCGTGGCAATGGCTGTTAGATCGGTGAGTGCCGAGGTGGACGGGTCAGGCAGATTTTTTGTGACCAGCTTGTTGTAAATGGTTTGGGAGTCGTGGATGGAAGCCAGCATAGCCTTCCAGGCGAGGACGGATGTGGAGTTGACGTTAAAGGCGCCCTCTATCAACTGCCATGCGGCCACCTTGGTGTAGGCGTCAGCCTTGTTGATGATGGCGGTGAAGGTGCGCGCCGGTCGGGAGTCCGGTTGGTGCAGAATCACCCGCGGGTCGTCGAGCGGCTTGCCTGCCGCAAAGTTGGAGGCCAAGGTGGTAGTCGACTTGGAGTTGTCGCCGAACAGTCCGGACTGGTCGGCAAAACCGGAAAAGTAAAAGTTATCGTAGAACGCGAGGTTGAGCAGGAACGAATGGTCGAGAAGCATATAGCCGTCGCCTCCCCGGCTCTTCTCCGACAGGTTCTTGGTAGAAATCAGCGGATGCGCCCAGGAATTGCCGATCGGTTGCGCGAAGCGCGGCAGGTAAACCGTGGCACCGCCGGGATTGGCGCCATTGAGACCGGCGAAGTTCTGCAACGGGGCGAGCGGTATGTCGTATAGCACCCCGAATTTGGTGCCATACAAGGCGCCGTGGCCTGAGATGAAAGTGCCGCGGTCCCATTGGTCGATCTGCACCAGATTGCTGGTGCCAGTGCCGAGGTTCAGGAGTTGCAAGTCGAATTCGTGTGAGAAATTGGCGCTATGCTCACTAACAACCCTTTGGGTGGAGGCCCCGATATTGGCGTGGGCGAAGCACCATGGCTTGGTGCCGAGGCGTCCGTCAGCATTGTCGGAATCCCTGCCCCCGGCGGTGGTTTTCGCCTGCACGCTGAGCAGGGCAAAGGGTTTCGTGTTTTTGAGATTCTTAATCGGGGTTGACGCGTGATCCACCAAGTCGATTCCTCTAACCGTTCCTGTTTTCGGGTAACGCATTGGCATCTCGACACCGTTGCCGGTCATGAAGTCTTGCAGCCCAGTGGGTGATTCATAATTCAATTCGATGGCACTGATGGTGATGCGGGTTGTGGGACTGCCGGGATCGGGGATCGACAACTGGGTAATGAATTTGTTGTTACTGAACGAGACACCCAAGGGGGCAAAGAGCACATGAATCTCGTCATCTGCCGCCAGACCCATGCAGGATTCCCAATGGCCGTTTTCCTTGAGTCCATCGACCTTCTGAGCGCCTGCCAAATAGTCGCAGTCAAAGCCGATGCCATCGCCGCGCCAACCGGGGATGGCATTGATGTTTTTTTCAAGGCCTTCGTACGCCCAAAACCAATACTGAGGATTGACTTGTTCCTGGAGATAGGTTCGATCCGGATCAATGTAAGGGGAAAACACTTTCACCTCACCCGGTAGCAGACGAAAGCGCGACTCCCCCGGCTTGCCATCGGATGCTTTGTTTTTTAAATTCATCCCGAAAATCATTGGCTTGGAGCCGCTGGTGTTGGACCCGTACATGGTTTCCAGTGGCACCAGGCCGGTGCTTTGCTTCAGTCCGTTGCGGAAAATCTGCATCGCAAAGGGCACACGGACAAACTCCACCCGCATGTCTTTGCAATCGATGGCAACATTATACGGGTTGTGCAGGGTGACGATGGGCGTGTAGAGCAGGTGCAGGTCGTATTTGTATTTGGTGCCGAGGAAGTGGCTGCTTTGCGGATCGGTGATATGCGGGGCATTGTCGGGAATCGGACTGCCAATCGGCGGCGGGTAGTTATACATGTCGTGGCCGATCAAACTGAAAAGCATTTGCACTTTGGCAAGGGTGGGCAACAAAACCACGCCGGGTGGTGGCGTGCGGTTGATCGTCGTTACCGGCGGAGCACCGGCAGTGGTGGCCGCCACCCAATTGTTAGGCGTTTGGGCCTTGAGGCCTGGCACATCCGACGTGCTGGTGATGTTTTCCGGATAGGTGCCGGCGACGCTACTTCGATAGAGCCGGCTGAACTGATGGATGGATGCCCATGCCGGGTCGGAGGGAGCCTCGGCGGGCTTCATCCCGAGGAGTGAGGCGTAAATGCCTTTGTTCTCGTAGGTCTTGGCCAGCGTCGGCGTGTTCACCAGTAACTGGAAGTCCTGCTTGAAACCGCCGCGGGCCGTGTTGGTGAACATCCCCAGCGACTGCGTGGTGATGTCATGGGTGGCGGTCTTCAAGGCTTCGCGCGTGCCCTTGGCGAGGGTCTCGCCAGCCAGCGAATAATTGAGGCGGTCGATGCCCTTTGCAATTTCGGCAAAGCTCGCCGAATCCTTTTCAAACATCGTGCGATCAAGACCGGATAGCCCGTCAATAAACTCCGCGCCTGATCGCACACCCGCCCCGAGGCGCTGGGTCTTTGTGCCAGCAGGTGCCATTGCGTCACATGCGACCCAAGGCGTGTTGACGCGGGCCTTGATCCCTTCGTCGAGTACAGCCCAAGCCAGGCCACCCAGTGATGAGGTGAGCGGCACCTTGCTGGCGGTGACAAGATCCTTGGTGCGCGCCTGGTCACCCAAGGTGCCCTTGCCCCAAAGCATCACCGGTGATGATACCTGCTGACTGGTGAAACCGGCTTGGCGGGCGAGCTCCGGATCGGTGCTTGAAACCAGCCAGGCGCAGAACTTTTCATCCTTGGCGGCCTTTTCGTAGTCTGTGGCGGAGGGTGGCGAGGTCGCCTTAATCTCGTTGGAATTCCAAACACCGGTGAGCTGCGGGTTGGCAGTGGCCGCATCCAAAATGTCGGCCCGTGCCGTGACCCGCTGGTCCGGCCCGGCGCTGCGCTGGAGTTCCCCGAGCGCCAGAATCAAGGCCAGGCGCGCGTTGGCCCGTGCCGTGGCCATTGCCTCGCCCTGCGCTGCGGTGCGCAGCGAGACGCTCGAGAGTGTCAACATGCCGACAGCCAACAACGTCAGCAACACCATCAGCGCCAAGGTCACTACCAAGGCGAATCCCCTGCGCACAGGGCATTTGGGATGGATATTCATTGAAGCAAGGATAGCATCGTTCTGGACGGGGCGCTGCCAAGGATGGATCATTACCAGACAATGTACAAAAGCCAACGGCACCGGACTGCTGGCCAGCGGCACGGTAGTCATGCTCGGGGATTGCCCAATCACCAGACTTTCACACTCACCTCGCCCTGTCCCGGAGTCTCGAAGGGACCGGGAAATGGGTTGCTGCTGTCGCGTTTCTTGTCGAAATAATCCGTGTCGACGTTGAGCGGCGATGCATCCGCATTCTCATAGCCGCACCCGGAAACCTTCGCCTTGCCCAGGAGGTCGGTGGTCACCAGCTTGCGCCGGACTTCATTGCGCCAGCCAGCATCCTGCGCAATCGTTAGATACCAGCCATCCGTCTTTTGCGTCAACTTCACATGGCCATCGAAGTCCGGCTTGAGCAAGGCATCAACATCAAACTTGGAAGGTTTCGATCCCTTGGCGAAGACGTTGCCTGCCGCGAAACACGGCAACATGGAGTCGTCAAGGTCTGACATGTTGGCAGGCCCTGCAAACACGTTGTTATAGAAACGCTGGTCGCCATTGGTCGACTTGTGCATCCCGGCTACCTCGGTGGAATGAGCTTTATGATATGGGGTGTCGCGGGCATCATAGCGTTCCTGATCAAAAGGGCTGGCAATCAGGTTATGCACAAATGCACCCCCCTTGGCATTGATAT
>JBILFE010000520.1:0-3509 GCA_044351705.1 Luteolibacter sp.
TTTTTCAATTATTGTTATTGCTGAGGTGGAGGCGTTGCCGCAGAGCCGGTGACGGCGACGACGATGAGGGTAGTATCGTCAAGATTGCAATTGTCAATAGCGCGGTTGAGGAGGGTATCGGTGGTGTGGGTGGGCATATCCGGGCAAGCGGCGAGGGCGTCGGCGATGTGGCGTTCCCACAGTCCGTCGATCAGGCCGTCCGAGCAGATGAGGAAACGGTCGCCAGGGTGGTAAGGAATGGCGGCGAAGTGCGGACAGACCTGAAGGTGGCCGCCACCGACCACTTCGTAGAGGGCGGAGCGGCGCGGATGATTGCGGAATTGAACCTCGGAAATTTCACCGCGTTGCCATTGGCCCCAGGCGGAGGTGTGATCGCGGGTGAGTTGGGTGAGTTGGCCATGGCGAGAGAGGTAGATGCGGGAATCACCGGCATTGGCGAGGTAGAGGTTTTCCGGGGTGAACCAGGCCAGGGCGAGGGTGGCGGCCATGCCGCGGCATTCCTCGCGAGCGGCGGCGGCGGCGTTGATGTGTTCGTGGACCGAACGCAGGGCGTCATCCAAATGGCTGAGGCAATCCGGAAACAAGCCGGCTGCGGCCACCTTGAAGGTTTCCGGGATGATTTGGCACATCTGCCGGAGCAGCAGCGACGAGGCCAAGTCGCCGGCATTGCCGCCACCCATGCCATCAGACACGGCGAAGACGAGGTCGTGCTTGGCCAATGAGTGAGTGCCGGCGGCGGCGAGTATCTCAGCGCCTTGCGCACCTGAAGCGAAGGCGATGAACGAATCATCGTTGCGGGGCTTGCGGGACCCGCTGTGAGAGCGGGCGGCCCAGTGGAGATGCGCGGCGGCGGGCACGAGGCGGGTGTTAGGGAGTGGGAGGTTCGGAGGCTGCGGGAGGGGCCGGCAGGACGAGCCCGGGCGGCGGCGGCAGAATCGTGGCGAGCTCAAAGTCGATCACGCAAAAACAACCGAGCTTTTGCGAGTAGGTGATGTTGCGGGCTTCGGCATCGAGGTGGCGCACCCCGTACTCGCGTTCGAGTTTGGCAAAGATGAGGTCGGCCTTCTCCTTGCTGATCTGGCTCGCGGGCTGACCGCAGTTGGTGGAGACGAAGTACATTTCCTCAGGGTGTTCCTCCAGCAGCCTTGGCACGTACGGACAGCCGCGGTGCTCAAGAACTTTGAGCACGGCCACTTCGGTGGCATAGCGCTCGGCCGCAGCCGTGCCGCGCAAGCGCTTGTGCACGTTGCCATAAAAATCCACCCGCACCTGGGAACGGATGCCGTCTTTGAGCGGTTCAAGGGACATGCGCGTGCCACATCCTAAAATGCCCTCGGACCCGCTGTCACGCGGAATCATCCAGCCGCTTCGCCAAATCCATCCCGCCGCCGCCACACCGGCTGGCATGCGTGTCAAGTTAACGGGATTTTATGATTTTGCGTGACGATTTTTACCACTGAATGCACTGAGGACCTCTGATGCCACTGAAATAATCATAAAATTCTTCTCAGTGGTATCAGTGGCAATCAGTGTTTCAGTGGTTTCTTTGGCACGATTTACCAGAACCCGGTGGGTTTGTATAACCACTCCCTTAACTTGACGCGCATGCCCGGCAGGGTCACGCCGCTGCGGGTTTCGACTCCGCATTACATACATTGTCACAAGTTGTGAATGCGGATGTGGGGGGGGCATGAGGTCCGCGGAGTGGATCAAGGTCGAACGATGTCGTGATTGCGGTGAAAAATGAGGCTGTCATCCTGCTGAACGCAGTCTATAGTGGCGCTCATGCGCTGCATATTACTGTTGTCACTGTGTCTTGGAAGTGTTGTTGCCGAACCGGAAGGCGAAACGCCTGCGGCATCGGCCAAGTCGGGCGAAGCCGCCAAGGTTGAGTCCGCAGTGGAAAAATCGCCGAAGCCGCAGGTTCGCGAATCGTCCATCGAGATTGCCGGGGAAAAAGTTCCCTACAAGGTCAGCGTGGCGAAAATCCAGTTGGAACAGGACGACGGCAAGCCGCGGGCGTCGATTTTTCATGTGAGCTATGAGCGGACGGATGTGAAGGATCCGGCGCGGCGACCGGTGATGTTTGCGTTCAATGGCGGGCCCGGGTCGTCGGCCGTGTGGTTGCATCTGGGCGTGCTGGGGCCGAAGCGCGTTGAGATGCCCGGTGATGGCACCGAGGTCCCCCACCCGCCGGCGCATGTGATAGACAACCCGTTGAGTATTCTGGACGTGTGTGATCTGGTGTTCATCGACCCGGTTTCAACCGGCTACAGCCGCGCGGACAAGGACACCAAGCCGGGTGATTTCCATGGGCTGGATGAGGACGTGGAATCCGTCGGCGATTTCATCCGGCGCTGGATTACCGAACATGAACGCTGGTCGTCGCCCAAATATTTGTTAGGCGAATCCTATGGTGGAATCCGCGCCGCCGGGCTGGCCAGCCATCTGCAATCCCGCTTCGGCATGAGTCTCAATGGCGTGGTGCTGTTGTCCACCTTGCTGGATTTTTCCACCCTGCAGACGTCCGGCGGCAACGATCTCGGATATTTGGTGTACCTGCCAGCATTCACCGGGGTGGCTCACTATCACAAGAAAATCAAAGGCGAGCGCGACGCACTGGTGCGGCAGAGCACGGACTTCGCCTTTGGCGAATACGCCAGCGGGTTGCTCAAGGGCAATGCGCTCGATGAAAAATCCCGCGCCGATCTGGCCGCCAAGCTCAGCGGCTTCACCGGCATCGATCCGGCCATTTGGTTGCTCCACGACCTGCGGCTCGATCCGGCGTTGTTCCGTGCCGAACTGCTCCGCAAGGAGGGCAAGGTGCTCGGCCGCTTTGATGCGCGTGTCGTTTGGGACGCCACCGACAAAGCGGCGCAGGCGCCGGATTGTGATCCGTCCTATGAACTCGCATACGGGGCCTTTGCCACCGCGTTGCTCGACTATCTGGGGCGTGATCTCGGCTACAAGGAAGACCGGCCTTATGAAGTCTTGACCGGCAAGGTCAATCCCTGGCGCTGGAATGCCAACAATGAGATTGTCAACGTCAGTGGACGCCTGGCCAATGCCCTGCGCGACAACCCCCACCTGCGTGTGCTGGTGATGGCTGGCTACACGGATCTGGCCACGCCACCGGAAGGCGTCGCCTATGCATTGCGTCATGTGTTGGACATGCCGCAGAGATCCCGCGGCAATATCCAAACCACCCACTTTGACGGCGGCCACATGTTCTATCTGAATCCTCCGGACCTGACCAAAGCCCGCGCGGCGCTGGTGCAATTCATCAAAGCCGGCAAGAACTGATAGGTGCGCTGCCATCCGTCATTTTTGAGCGGACGGGCATTTAATGCTAGACCCCCCCCCTGCCTGCCCTCCCCTGCCCCGCCTGGATCGTTAGAACAAGGCCCGCGTAGTTATCATCTGGGGGTGGCGCACGCTTCCAGCGTGCCGCCTGCCGCATCCTGCGGGAAGAAAATCCTAAATTCTAAGCACTAAATTCTAAGCACTAA
>JBILFE010000521.1:0-3491 GCA_044351705.1 Luteolibacter sp.
TCAATAATAGATGTTCTCGCCGATGATATTGACCCGCCCGGGGGCGACGGCAGTGATGGTGGCTTCCGCCTGGAGGCGCTGGCGCAGACCCGCCGTGGCATCGGCGATGAGATCGGTGAGGTGGGGATTGATTTGGAGCATGGCGCGGTGAAGCTGTGATGCAGTAAAAATTGGAGGAAGTAAAGGATGAAAGAAGGGGCCCTGGTCAAACCCAGCGCAGCAGCGCCTCGGGCTCGAGGGAATCCTGGCCATATATCAGATGTGCCAGCAGCGGCACGCCGGCCAGTTCCTCAATCACACCTTTGTTAGTGATCATGGCGGTGTCCATCTCATCTTCCAGTTGGTTGAGGATGATGCCGGCGCAGGTCAGGCCGCGGCTGCGGATGGCATTGACCGTGAGCAGCACGTGATTGAGAGTGCCGAGGCGGTTGGCAGCGACCACCATAACCGGCAGGGCGAGAGCCACCGCCAGATCCGAGACCCGGTATCCGGGGGCCAGCGGCACCTCCCAGCCACCCACGCCTTCGACCCACACGCTGGCGTGACGGGCACTCAGGACTTGATAGCCGCGCAACAATCCGGCGAGGTCGATGCTGCGGTTTTCCAACATGGCCGCCACCAGTGGCGCGAGCGCGGGTTTGAGAAACACCGGATTCACCTCGTCGCGTGGCAGGTTGCCAGAGGCCGCTGCCAGCAGGGTCGCATCCGCCCGGTCGCCGCAGGCCACGGGCTTGTAACCCACGGCGTCGATGCCTGAATGGCGCAGGGACTGAAGTATCAAGCGGGTGACGTAGGTCTTGCCCACGCCGGTATCGGTGCCGGTGATGAAAACGCTCACCACCAAGGGGTGCCTTAGCGCAGCCTTGCGGTCAAGACTTGCGAATAAATAGGCTTTGCTATTGGTCGATTGTGATCATGCTGGGCGTTCATGACCGCAGATTTCCTCGTCATCGGTGCCGGTGTGGCCGGACTCTCATTCGCTTTGCGCGCGGCGCGCCACGGTTCAGTGGTGGTGTTGATGAAAGGCGGTGCCTACGAGTCCAACACCGCTTGGGCGCAAGGCGGCATTGCCACGGTGCTGCCCCAAGGCTCCTGCTTCAGCGGGGATTCCATCGCCAGCCATGTGGCCGACACCCTCGATGCGGGCGCGGGCTTGTGCAATGAAGCCGCGGTGCGGACCCTCATCGAAGAAGGTGCCGCGACCATTCAGGAACTGGTTGGCTATGGCGTGGTTTTCGATCAAGTGGATGGCCGCTTCCAGCTCGGCAAAGAGGGCGGGCACAGCTATCGGCGCGTGTTGCACACGCGCGACACCACCGGCCTCGAAATCGCCAGAGCCCTTATTGAAACCGCCCGCAACACCCCTAACATCACGCTGCTGGAGCATCATTACGCCATCGATATCATCACCACTGCGAAGCTCGGTGCGGTCGCCGACGACCGCGTGCTCGGCGCCTATGTGTTGGATGCGCGGACCAACGAGGTGAGGGTTTTCTGCTCGGATCGCGTGGTGCTTGCGGCCGGCGGCTGCGGCAAGGTCTATCTGTATACCACCAACCCGGACTCGGCGACGGGTGACGGCGTGGCCCTCGCCTGGCGGGCCGGAGCGTCCATCGCCAACATGGAATTCATCCAGTTTCATCCCACCTGTTTTTACAATCCGAGCGCAACCGGGCCCGAGGCGCGCTCATTTCTGGTGAGCGAGGCGGTGCGCGGCGAGGGCGGCATCCTGATCAATGGCAAGGGCGAGGATTTTACTCCTAACAGCGATCCGCGCGGCTCGCTGGCACCCCGCGACATCGTGGCCCGGGCGATCGACCGCGAACTCAAACGCACCGGTGCCGACTGCGTCTATCTCGATGTCACCCACAAGCCACAGGGATTCATGCGCCAACGTTTTCCTTATATCTATGAGAATCTGCTCAAATACGGCCTCGATTGTGAAACCCAGCCCATCCCCGTGGTGCCCGCCGCTCATTACCAATGTGGCGGCGTCGTCACCGAGGTCAACGGCCGCACCGGCATCACCGGACTCTACGCCATTGGCGAAGTCGCCTGCACCGGTCTGCATGGCGCCAACCGGCTCGCCTCAAATTCCCTCTTGGAAGGCAACGTCATGGCGCGTTTGGCGATGGCCGACATGCTCTGCCATCTGGCTCCGGGCAAGCCGGCTCCGCTGCCGCCCGCCATCCCTGAGTGGGAACCGGGAAATACCGCCGAGCCCGATGAATTGGTCGTCATCTATCACAATTGGGATGAAATCCGCCGCCTGATGTGGGACTACGTTTCCATTGTCCGCACCGATAACCGTTTGCGCCGTGCCGCCGCGCGTCTGCGCAACCTGGGCAAGGAAGTCCGCGAATTCTACTGGGGTCACCGCGTCAATGCCGATATCCTCGAACTGCGCAATCTGGTCACCGCCGCCAGCCTCATCGTCGATTGCGCGCTGCGCCGCAAGGAATCCCGCGGCCTGCATTTCACCCTCGACCATCCCGGCACCGAGGAACGCTTCCGCCACGACACGGTCCTGCGCAAGTTCTAACAAAGTCCATCACTTCCGATGCCCGCGCCCGATTCCGTCATCAAACTTTGCGCCACCTTCGCCGACCATCGCGACCACTTCCGCTCCGGCAACTACAACGAGGCACAACTCCGCAAGGAGTTTCTCGACCCGTTCTTCGCCGCCCTCGGCTGGGACATGGACAATGCCAACGGCCTCGCCCCCCCAATACCGCGATGTCATCCATGAGGATGCCCTGCGCGTCGGCCCGCATGTGAAGGCCCCCGACTATGCCTTCACCCTCCACGGCCAGAGGAAATTCTTCCTCGAAGCGAAAAAGCCCGCCGTCAACATCAAGGGCGACATCGCCCCGGCCTATCAACTCCGCCGCTACGCATGGTCCGCCAAGCTGCCGCTTTCCATTCTCTCCGACTTCGAGGAATTCGCCATCTACGACACCCGGATCAAACCCGCGCCCAACGACCCCAGCTCGAAAGCCCGCACCTACTATTGCACCTGCGACCAATACGCGGAAAAATGGGACGAGATCGCCGCCATCTTCGCGCGCGACGCCATCCTCAAAGGCTCGTTCGACAAATACGCCGATTCCAACAAAAAGAAAAAGGGCACCGCCGAGGTGGACACCGCCTTTCTCGAGGAAATCGAGCGCTGGCGTGATCTGTTAGCCCGTAACCTCGCCCTGCGCAATCCCGCGCTTTCGGTGCGCGACCTCAACTTCGCGGTCCAGAAAACCATCGACCGCCTGGTGTTCCTCCGCATCTGCGAGGACCGCGGCACCGAAGACTACGGCCGCCTGCGCAGCGTCGCCAACGGCACCCAGACCTATCCGCGCCTGCTCGAACTCTTCCGCGCCGCCGACCATCGCTACAACTCCGGACTCTTCCACTTCTCCAACGAAAAAGCCCAGGCCGAGGAACCCGACACTCTCACGCCCACCCTCACCCTTGATGACAAAACCCTCAAGGACATC
>JBILFE010000522.1:0-3478 GCA_044351705.1 Luteolibacter sp.
TGGAGCGTGTCCAGTAACCATCCCGTTTGAGGCATGGTCCAGGAGTCAATTAGTTAGGGGTGGGCTCTGTTCCAGCGGTTTCGGCGGTGGTGCCTCACTCTGCCACCGCATTCCATGCCTGCGCTGTTGGGACATCCTGAGGTCCGATCGGACCTCAGGATGTCCCAACAGAACTCGGATTCGATTTAGCGGGGAATGGCCTGCAGTTGGTTTGTGAGTTTCTTGTTGGGTTCACCGAAGTCCTATCAAAGGATTTTCCTTCCTTCACGTGAGTTATATTCTCGCTCGGGTTTGACATGGACAAGAAAATGTTCGAGGAGCCATGGCAGGCAGCGCTCTCTGAGCGGTCCGGTGATGAGATGCGCGTTACAGACGCATGCGGACGGCTGGGAGAGCCATCCCTGCCTTCAATACACGACTCCAATAAACAGCGGTAGTGATGTGCGTCGTCACTCGTCGGGAGCGTCGTCAGGGGCCGGCTCTGCGGGCACGGCGGCCTTTGGAATGATGCCGCCGGGCGCGCCGAAATGGAGGCGGATGCCGTTGCCTTCGAAGGTGTTGTCGATGTTGAGTTTGTCGAGGCGGGCGCGGACGTTGGCGGGCGCAGCGGCCTTGTCCTGGGGGGTATCCCACGGGCCGGACCAGAGCACTTTGTTGTGATTGTCACGGACGGTGGCTTCCTTGCCGCCATCGACGGATTTCATTTCGATGCTGCCTTGCTCATCCTGCATGCGGAAGACGGCACCGCCTTGCCCGTTGATATCACCGCCCTGCAATTGGATGCCGTTTTTCATGGCATCGGCCATGTGTTTTTGCATTTCCTGGACGGCATCCGCCATATTGGGCAGGTTTTTGCCCAGCAGGTCATCGGGGTTGGCGCCCCCGTCTTGCATGGCGCGGAGCTGGCGATTGATGGCATCACGGATGCGCTTGGCTTGTTCCTGGGGCATGCCATTGAGCATGAGATTGTCCAGTTCGGGCGGGGTGGCGGCGATGCCCCCGCCATCCGGGCGGGTGGCCAGGGTGACGGCCTTGTTGATGGCTTTGCCTTGGTGGATGAGATCCAGAGCGATCGCATCGCCCGCCTTGTGGCCCTGGATTTGTTTGACCAGATCGGCGTGCGAACCCACCGCCTGGCCGGCGACGCGGGTGATGACGTCGTGCTCGGCGAGACCCGCCTTGGCGGCCGGGCCATCGGGATCGACGGCACGGATGAGAATGCCTTCATCGGCTTTCAAGCCGATGTGAGCGGCGAGCGCTTCGGGCACATGCGAGGTGCCAACTCCGAGATAGGGAGCGACTTGGGCGGCGGCATCGGGCACCGGATTGGGTGCGACCGGAGCCATTGGCGCGGCGGCAGCCGGCGGCGGCGGGGCGGTGTCCGCAGGGGTCTCGATGGCGGGACACGGAGTCACCAGCATGACTGCAATGCCGAGGGGAATGAGAGGGGTCCGGGTGGTTTTCATGGCTTTTACTAGAAGCGTAGTAGTTTCCGGTTTTTGTTTCTGGCGGATGAAACTAATCGATTTTTTCAGGCACGAGGATGTATTCGATGCGGGGTTTTTCGTATTCGATTTTTTTGCCTTCGGCATTGACGAGGGTGACGCGGTCCCAATAGACGACCTTGACGACGCGTTGGGGGTGGTCTTTGGTTTGCCACAGGACGCCTTCATCGCTGGCATGGCTGAGGCCGGTATTGAACGCGGCCGGGGCGAAGTTGGGCGATGACGGCACGGCAGGGGTTGCAACTGCGGCGGCGGGGGCGGGAGCGGCGGGCAGCGACGCATGATGGGTGGAAGTAGCCGCGGTTTGCGGCAATCCCTTGCCGGGCATGTACAAGGCGGCGGCGGCACCCAGCAGGGCAACTGCCGCGGCGGCGGCAAGCATCGAACCCTTGCCGTGGCGGTGGGAGACGAGCGGCACCGGGGCGGGGGGCGGGAAAGAAATGACGTTGGCCTGCGGCGGCGCCAAGTTGCCGAGAGTGGCCTCCAGGCTGGCCATGAACGACGGCGGCAGCGCAGCCGGGCGGACCTGACGCAGCGAGTCTTCCATCTCCGTCTCAAGTGGGCTCAGCGTGATGACGCGGTCCTCGGCGGCTGATGCAAGCCGCGCCAGCAACCTGCCGTCGAGCGCTGTCGGGCGCAGTCCTTGGAGCTTGGCCTCTAGTTCTTGGAGATCGGGAGTCATGGGGGTGGATGATTCAGATTGAGAGGTCGCCGCGGCGGCGGGCACCACCGAGATGGCGTTTGAGTGCCTCAAGTCCATAGCGATACCGCGAGGCGGCTGTGTTTTGAGAAATTCCAAGGGCCTCACCAATTTCGGCAAATGTTTGCTCGCCCCAGATTTTCATGACGATGACTTCGGCAAATTTTGGCGGCAATTCCTTGAGGCTGGCTTCGAGTTGGTTGCGGGTTTCGTCATCCGAGGAATCGGTTTCAAACCAGGGATGAAACGTTTCGCGTTGATCGGCCTCGAAGTCGGCGGTGACGCTGTCCTCGCGGCGCCTGCGGCGGTCGTCGCGCCGGCTCAAGTCGATGGCAAGGCGGCGGATGCTGGTGTAGAGATAGGGCAGCCAGGATTCGTCGCCGCCGACGAACTCGCCGCTGTTGAGTTTTTCGACGAGTTTGACCATGGCGTCCTGCATCACGTCCTGGGCGTCTTCGAGGGTGCGGGTTTGTTGCCGGGCAAACAAAAACAATTTGGGTCCTTGATCCTTGAGCCAGGCATGCCAGTCGGATGGCGGCGCGGCGGCATCAGGCACAGGTTGCAGCGGGGGTGGGTCAGTGGAATCCTTCATAAAACGACGGGGTGACTTGGACTGGTATCAACCAGTGTGGGGCATGCCATAGACACAAGCCCATCACACGCCAAGACTCAAGACAGAACTCAGGCCGGAAATATTCGGAAGACAGATGTTGGAAGCCACAGTTATCGCCTGCGGCCGGGATCAAGGACGATCCCCGGGACGCACCCGTCCATCCGCATCGAAAGTGATAGGCAGCACTCCCGCCCGTTCGGTCCAGGGTGCTTTCGGGTCGTGGCCAAAGAACGTGGCCCACCATTGGCCTTGCAGGTCTTTGAACAATATGTTGTGGCCGGCATGCGGCAGGGCGAGGTAGCGGTCGCCGTACGGACCATAGATGTTGTCGGCGCTGGCCACCATGCAGTCATAGGCTTTGTTGCCATCGCGTTGGTTGAACTCGGCGCACATCAGGTGGTAACGGCCGTTGGCCTTGGTGATGAAGGCGCCTTCGAATCCGACGTGCTTGAAGTTCGCCGGTGTGAGCAGGCGCGGGTCCTCGGCCAGACCGCTCATGTCATCCTTGAGCCGCGCGATCCTGCCGTCCAGATAGATAAAATACACCTTGCCGTCGTCGTCCTGAAAGAGTGACGCATCGATCTCCGCCGTGAGCGGCCCGTCCGGCTTCACATCGACGTAGGGGCCTTCGGCTTTGCCGCTGGTGCTTTTGAGCAGGCC
>JBILFE010000524.1:0-3475 GCA_044351705.1 Luteolibacter sp.
GGATCCGACGCCATCATTTTCAACGTCCCGAAAACCATGCCGGGCTTCCGCTGTCTGCATTCCCACTGCGAACAGCGCGGCATCAAGGATCTGCTAGAATGGGCCGAGGAACGCAGCCCTGGCATCGTCGCCGCACACTGCACCGACATGCGCGTCTGGCAGGCGGGTGCCCGCAGCGCCGATGGCAAACCGGAAATCCTCCTGCCGTGCATCGGTCGTCCCCACAGCGAATTCGGCGCGGAACTGGGGATGGCAATCGCTCCCGCCCTCGACCTGTTCAACTACTCCGACACGCTCGTGGAAATCCGGTTGCAGCACAAGGCCACCACCCAGGGGGCGATTCCCGGCCACATGCTCAGGATTGTCACCCCCCTGCGCCTGGTCTCCTCCGTCGAGCGCAGCGTGACGACAGGCGTCCTCCAGGAAGACGAGGCCGGCGATTCGGTTTTCATGCCCACCAGCATGAGCGAAACGCATTCGCGCGTCACTGCGGAAAACACCGGGTTTCTACGCCGGTTGCCATACATCTCGCGCATTCTGGACGTGCCGGTGCCCGTGCTCGGCGAGGACGGCAAGCTGGTTTACCCGCTGCCCGGTTATGACAAACGCTTCGAAACCTGGCTCAATCCGGATGCCCCGCAGATCCGTACCATGGGAGTAAGCGAGGCGCTCGACCTACTCTTCGGGGAACTGCTGGCCAACGCGGAGGACGGCGGCTTCTGGTGGCATGACAACCAGTCACGGATCCATGCGCTGGCCCGCCTGATCACTCCGTTCTGTCGCGGCCTCATGAACTGGAAGCGCACGCCTCTTTGGATCTATGACGGCAACCGCGAGGGCAGCGGCAAGGATACCTGCGCCGATGTCACCCACAACCTCTACACCGGTCGCAACGTCACCGGTGCCCCCCTATCCAAAGACGGCGACGAGGAAATGCGCAAACGGATCACCGCCGCCCTGATTCAAGGCGCGCGCTTTTTCCACCTCGCCAACATGAAGGGCCACGTCCGCTTCTCCTCGCTTGAAGCCGCCACCGACAATTCGGGGTTCTGGGATGACCGTATCCTTGGGGCCAGCGAGTCGATCACGCTGCGAAACGAGACGGAATTCTCGATCTCGGCCAACAACGCGACCTGGGAGCCCGACATCGAGCGCCGCTGCCGCCGAATCCGTCTGCGCTTCACTCCCGATTACGTCAACGGCCACCGCTACAAACACGAGAGCGTGCTCGAATGGGTCCGGCAGCACCGACCGGACCTGCTTTCGGCGGTCAACGCACTGGTCGCACACTGGGTGCGCGCGGGATGTCCACCGGGACCCACACCATTCACCTCGTTTCCCGAATGGGGCCGCGTGGTCGGTGGCGTCCTGCATTGTGCCGGTCTGCAAGACCCGTGCCTGCCGCACGAGGAAAGCAGCGTGTCAGGCGACAAGGATACCGATGCCATGCGCAGGTTTTTCGCCATGGGCCACGAACGCTTCGGCAACCAGTGGACCAACAAGGATGCCGTCTATGAATGGGTGCGCGACACCGAGGCGGTACAGGAACTCTTCGAGTGGATCGATTTTTCCCAGAAGCGCGGCACCATTTCCTTCGGCAAGCTGCTTGCCAGGTTCGATGGCCGGGAACTGGGCGGCATCGTCTTTGGTGTCCAGAGAACCTCGGCCAACTTCTGCAAATATCTATTTTCCCGCGTAGGCGGCCCGGATACCGGAATACCTCACACACCTCACACACCTCACTCTCATGATATTTCGGACAGTGTGAGGTGTGAGGTTGAGGGAGGTGTTGCCAGCAGTTCCAATCTGGAAGAAATAATACATGAAAAATCAAAACGGGAAAATAATGGTTTATTTAGTCCCTATAAAAACAGGGGGCAAGTACTCACTCAACCTCACACCTCACACAGCGGCACCCTCTGCACCAGCCGCAGCGACCTCGACCGAGTGGCTGCCGATTTGACCGGTGCCTCCCGCATCGCCCTGGACATTGAAACCTACGGCCCACGCAAGGGCGATGGCCTCGACCCGTGGAAAGGCGACATCCGCCTGCTCACCCTCAGTCGGCACGGCGGCACCATCTGGACCATCGACCTGCGGGCGACCGGTTACGACCTCGGGCCGCTGAAGCCGATCCTGGAGGAAACCGACATCATCGCCCACAACGCCAAATTCGATTTGCTCTGGCTGTGGGTGAAGTGCGGTCTGATCGCCACCAAGGTCCATTGCACGCTGACCGCCGCTCGCATTCTGGCCGCCGGCACCAAACCCGGCAACAACCTCGACCAGTGCTTGGAGCGGTATCTTGAAATCAAACCCGCCGCCGATCACAGCCGCTCGGATTGGGCGTCGATGCTGCTCACCGATGACCAACTCGCCTACGCGGCACGTGATGTTGCCTACTTGCACGACCTATTGGGCGTGATGGAAACCGATCTGGAAATGGCCGGATTGGATACCGTGTGGGCGCAGGAAAGCGCGTTGCTACCAGCCGTGGTGAAGATGGAAACCACCGGCATCCGTGTGGAGCGTGGAAAACTGGAAGCCATAGCCGCTGAGGCAGACCGTCTGGCGCAACAGGCCACCGCAGATCTTCGCACGGCACTTGGCAACCCGACGATCAACCCGGGCAGTCCGGGACAGGTTCTCGCTGCGCTACGAACAGCAGGGCTCACGTTGGAGTCCACCTCCGAGGAAGCACTCAAGGCAGCGGACGACGGACGCCTCATTCCCCTGGTGCTTGCCCACCGCGAAGCGAGCAAACGTGCCCAACAGGCGGAAGCATTGGTCGGTCACATCCAACAGGACGGGCGGATTCACGGTCGCTTTGAACCGCTCGGCACCGCCACCGGGCGCTTTTAATACAAGGAACCAAAACACCAGAACAACGGTCGGGGTGAAATGCGGGAAGCCTTCACCGCGCCGGAGGGACGCCGCCTGATCGTCGCCGACTATTCTCAAATAGAGTTGCGGGCGGCGGCTGCCATCGCCGGGGAAACCCGGATGATCGAAGCCTATCAGGCAGGCGCGGACCTGCACAAACTCACGGCGTCGGTCGTGCTGGGCAAGCCGGAATGTGAAGTGACGAAGCAGGATCGGCAATTATCGAAGGCGGTCAATTTTGGTTTGCTCTACGGCCAATCCGCCAAAGGACTCGTTAGATATGCCGCCACATCCTACGGTGTGACCCTCGATGAAGATCAGGCCACCGACATCCGCCAAGCATTCTTCCGCACCTACTCACGCCTCCGCCAATGGCACGGACTCAGCCACCAACAGGCAGAGGCTGGCGTCACGGAAGTCCGCACCCGCGCCGGTCGTCGCCGCTTGATCCCAGCCACCGCCACCGATTGGGAACGCTTCACGGCACTGGTCAACACGCCGGTTCAGGGCGGCACCGCCGACGGCATGAAGCACGCGCTCATTTTGATAGACCAACGCCTGCCGAAATCCGCCCGCATCGTTTCCACCGTCC
>JBILFE010000523.1:0-3475 GCA_044351705.1 Luteolibacter sp.
TGCTGATCACCTCCTGCCCGGCGGTATCATCGAGTGCCCAGTCATTGGCCAGGGTGCTCGAGGTATAGATCGAGTAGTTCATTCCGGTGCCCTCCTGCCGGGTGTACTTGAAGATGCCGGTGGTCTTGTTGAGTTGCTCGGTGATGGGGTCGACGGAGGTGGCGCTGTCCGGGTTGAGGCCGAAGGCGTATTCCTCCTGGTTGGTCTTGCCGTCCTTGTCCGGATCTGCACCGGGATCGGCATTGGGGTCGCCTGGCGTCGGGAAGTATCCCTCAATCCAGGCCAGGTAGGTGGAGTTGACCGTCAATGTGGTGCTGGTGTTAGGGGTGGCGGCACCGAGGGTGGTGCCGTTGCCCGCATAGCTGTAGGTGATGGTGTAGGGGGTGGTGCTGGCCGGAATCGATCCGGTTAGGAACAGGACGCTGAAGCCGCCCGTGGTGTCGGCGATGGTGGTGTCTTGGCTCGCCGTGCCGATGGTGATGGTGACGGTCTCACCTTCTGCCGGATACACCGTACCACCGTCGCTCACCTTGCCTTGCAACAGCACGCTGGCATTGCCAACGGGGACGCTTTGGCTCGGGGTCACATCACTGATAATGGCGGCGGGGGTCGAAGGAGTCGTGACCTCCGTCAACTGGAAGCCGGCCAGCGCCCATTTATCTCCAGCTATCCTTTCCGCATAAACCTGGATCTCCCCGCTGCCATTGGGCGTAAGACCGGTGAGGAGAACATAGTTTTGATTGGCGACAAATGCCGACAGATTGGCTGGATTGGTGGCCGTAGTGGTCGTGCCTCCGCTCATGGTCCAGAAGTACGGATCCGTTCCGGCAACCACCGTGCCGCCCACGTTGAAATTGACGGTTCGTTCATTTCTCCCCGGGAGCACGATGGCGAGTTGGTAGGTCTTGGCCGTGTCGAGTCCGGTGAGCAAGATACTGGGAATGGTCCCCTCGTCGGGTGCCCAGCCACCGCCCCAACCGGCATCCGCATGGCGCGCGGCACCGTCAGACAACTTCAAAACACCGGGGGTATCCCACCAGTCGCCCACGTAGCCTTTGTATTGGGGCGTGGTGAAGCCCACCGTGGTGATGAAGCCATTGGAATCGAGCAAGTTGCTGCCAGACTCGGGTACGTCGTTCCAGGTATTGCCGCCGTAAGTCAAGGGTGCTGTTGTGGCACCAGCCAAAGTCCCGTTCATATAGTTGCCATTGGCACCATAGCGAGTGATGGCAGTGCTGTCAGTGTTGCCACGTGCGCCAAGGGCCACGTTGATGACCGCAGGCTCGGTGAGAGGAGTCACGGTGAATGCGGTGATCTTGCTGACAATGGCCCCAACCGGCCAATAGGAGTTGCCATTATACTCGTTCAATCCAAGACCGAAATGCAACATCGGATTCGTAGGATCCGTGGTGGTGCGAGTGTTCATGACCCTGCCGTCCACATAGGTTCGGACGGTTGTGCCGGTGCGCACTAACGTCAAGGTGTGGCAACCGACCAGATCATTCGTGCTGCCGAAATTCACCTCGCCATCACCACTCATATAGCTGGTTGCCCTGATTGAGCCTCCGTTACCATTCCCCGAAATGCCAAAGCCCTCCCGCGGGTCCTCTTGGGTGGATCTCACAGTGAGCAGTTCCAAGGAATCCGTGGGAGCAACCATGTTGGGAGCGTTGAACTTGATCTCAACTCCGAAGCCGTCGAAAGGCAAGGTGGACAGATCAGCGGTCGACTGGATCATGCCGACCCAAGCGCCATGATCGGCATTGCCTGCGATGGGCCCCCCCATCTGGACACCCGCGTCGGTGAGGATGGTGTTGCGGGAATGATTCCAACCCGCATAGGTGGAGCCGTGGAAATCCCAAGTTTGGAACTCGGTGCTGCCGGTCACATAAGATGTGAAGGGAGTGGGCGCGGCCACATAGGTGATGGTGGCCGTTGTGGTGAGCGTCACATCGGCTGTGGTGTCCTTGGCGGTGTATGTGGCACTTCCCACCGTCGAAGATTTCACGGTGAAGGTGACCACGCCGTTCGCATCGGAGGTGCCGGGGCTGCCCGAAACCGTGTCATCCGTAGGGCGACTGGAAGTCAGCGTCACGGCCTTGTCCGGGACAACGACGCCGTCGGCGTTTTTCAAGGTGACGGTGATGGTCGAGTAGTCGAACCCATCCGCCCAGAGTGAAGGCAGCGAGACCGCCACCGTGGATTGGCCGGCATCCGTTGTGAGCGGGCTCACCGTGAGCAGTTGCTCTGCATGAGCGGCATTGAAGTCGGCATCGGCGTCGCAGTCGGCCCAAATACGGGCTGTGCCAGTGGTGCCCGTGAGGGTCACCAGGCCACTGCTATCCACTGTCGCCACGGCTTGGTCCTCGAGCGGAACCGAATAGGTGACCGCGCGGCCCGAGGTGGACGTTGCCGTGTCGGCAAAGGGGGCGGCACTTGACCACTTGGCTATTGCCGCGCCCAAGGCGAAGGTGATGGTCTGATCGACCGGATCGGCCGAAGGTGACGCACTGGCCTCCGCGGAGGGATCTCCGGTGCCCGCTGTGTTGACGGCCCTAACCACATAGTAGTAGGGACCTCCAGAGTCCACGGTTGCCGAGGTGTCCGTGTAGGAGGTTCCTGAGGCATCGTAGGTGGCGTCAATCGCCAAGCCGGAGCCGAGCAAACGGTCGACTTTGTAGCCCGACGCGCCGGGTGTGGCGTCCCAAGTCAAGTGGATGCTGTGGTGCCATGGGGTGGCCACCAGGCCTGTGGGCGCCGGCGGCGGTCCGGGATTGAACCACTTGAAAAACAAGTAGTCTTCAACGGCCAGGCGCTCTTCTTCGTTAAGCACGCGGTCGTAAATGATCACCTCGGCCTGGTACTGATCGCCGGCATGAAAGGTGCGGTCCTTGTTGAAGGAATCGGCGTTCACGGCACTCCCATCGGTGAGGATTTCCACCAGGTTGAAACCGTTATGAACGTCGGTGGGCATGGGGTCGTTTGTGGGGTCCACGAGGACTTTGTTCACATACGTCTGTCCAGCCACGATGGCAGCGGCATCATAATCTGCGATCAGCGGCTCAGCGGGATTGTCATCATTCGGGCGATGGAAATTATACTTTTCAACGTCCGTCAGCAGAAACGCGCTGCCTTTGAAAACGGAGAAAACCGTGCGGATCTCGGTGTCTCTGGTGAACCGCAAGGCAGCACTGTCGTCGGCATCATTATTCCTGGCAAAATAGATCGCGCCGAGACCCGTCTCTGTTCCCGCATTGGCCACGTAGACCGGAGTGGCATTGCCGTCCGGCACCGTGGCGCTGCCACCACTGCTGCCGCCGTCAGGCCACTCGGTGACGGCGGCATCGTTAGCCAGGCCGAGAGTTGACGCATCGAACCAGTGGACGTATCCACTCACCGGTGGAGCCGCGTTGGCGTCCGGCCCGGTGCCGAATAAACTGGCACCCACGGCCATGGCGAGTGCGAGGTGTTTGAG
>JBILFE010000527.1:0-3467 GCA_044351705.1 Luteolibacter sp.
TCCCTGCCGAACCGCTGCGGGTCGCTCGTTACCCTGCCTTGACCAGCGTCGCCGCGTAGAACCCGTCAAAGCCAGTGGCCGCTGGCGATACCGGTCGCTCTTCTAGCAACTCATACCCGCCATTGTCCAACAAACGATCCACCTGCGCGCGGTTTTCCGAGGGCAGGATCGAGCAGGTCGCATAGACCAAGCGGCCGCCCGGCTTGAGCATCGCCGGATAGGCATCTAACAAACCTGCCTGGATTCCGCGCAAGCGTTCGAGTTGGGCGGGTTTGAGGCGCCATTTGAGGTCGGGTTGGCGTTTCAAGGTGCCGAGACCGGAACAGGGCGCATCGATGAGCAAGCGGTCCGCCACCCCGGCAAAGTCCGCGGTGGTGGCGGGGGTGATCGGCTTGGATTTGACGCAGGTGGCCCCGGCGCGTTTCGCCCGGCGCTCGAGTTCAACGAGTTTTTTGGCATCCACGTCCATGCCGAAGACGCGGCCGTCGTTGCCCATCAGCGCGGCGAGATGCAGCGACTTGCCACCCGCGCCGGAGCAGGCATCAATGATGCGCTCGCCGGGGCGCGGGTCTAACAAAACTGCGATCTGTTGGGATCCAGCGTCCTGGATTTCCACCCTTCCATCGAGGCGCATGGCCTTGGGCAGGGACTTGCCGGCGGCCAGCACCAGCGCATCCGGCAAGCCGGGAACGGCGATGGCTTCGATGTTGGACGCAGCCAGCCAGGCGATGACCTCCTCGCGCGTGGCTGTGAGCGTGTTGACGCGCAGATACACCGCTGCGCGCTGGTTGAGGGCGGCGATTTCAGCATCCCAGGCGGCACCCAGCTCCGCCTCGCCCAGCGCATCGAGCCAATCCGGGATGGATTCGCGCACGGCCCGTGGTTGGTTGGCAATTTCGGCTTCGCGGGCGGTCATTTCCGCAGGGGATGCGCCTCTGTGTGTCCACCAATCGGGCAGATCATAGCCCATGCGCAGCCATTGTGCCGCGCACAGCGCGGTGGTTTCCTCACTATCGGCCAGAAACCCGAGCACCCGCCGCCACCGCATCACTTCAAAAACGGTCTCCGCAATGAATGAACGATCGCGTTTGCCCCATTTCGGGTTGTCCTCAAACGCCTCCGCCAGGACGTGATCGAGCACCCGGTGCTCGCGAAAAACGGATTTGGCAATGGCAGAAGCGGCTTCTGCAAGCAGGCGGTGCATTTTCATCGACGCGGAGCATTCATCAAAAGATCCGCCTTGGCAAATCAAACGATTCAGAGGGTTATCGGTCATGGATCATTGGGACGATGAATTGGAGCACCTCTTCCAGGCGCGTTGGTCACAAGGCGTTGGCGTTGGGGAGCGCCGGCGTCCCGCCGGCAGGATTCGGCATCCTGCCGAATCCTCTTCCTTCAAGGCGAACAGCCGCCGCTCGATGGTTAGGCCGGCTACTTGTAAACGTCGCCGCGGTGCCGGATGCGATAAACCCGCACGATGCGGATAGCGTCGGCGATTTCGTAAAGAATGCGGTAATCTCCGACGCGAATCCTCCAGTCATTTTTCCCGCCTGCGAGTTTTTTGGCGCCGCTTGGGCGGGGGTGTTTCGAGAGAGGTTGGATCGCCCTGATGACCCGGTCATGAACATCCTCTGGCAGTCGCCGCAGATCTCTTTCCGCAGTCCGCTCCAAGAGGATATCAAACACGGGTTTGGTTCCTTTCGGCGAGGTAAGCAGCCAAGGGGCGGAAGGCCAAAGGCTTGCTCCGGGTCTTTTTCAAACAAGCCGCATCCTCCGCATCTTCCAGCCGTTCAAGCAGCTTCTGATACGCCTTGATAGGAAGGATAACCGAGACCGGTTTGCCGGCACGGGTGATGACCTCGGGTTCGTTGGCACTCATTCTCATAGCGGAGATTCTAGCGCATACAGGCGCGTTGGCAACTCTCATCCTCGGTCAACCGCATTGTTAGCCTGCTTTGCATCAAATGAATCGACATTTCCGCGCCGCTGCTGCCTGATTTCCGCCGTGCCGACTGTTCAAATCAAATATCAAACGTTCCACCCGTCGATCTGGCCGAAGATGATCGGCGATGTGTCGCGCGACGCCACGCCCGGCGCGCTGGTCCAAGTCCTCGGCAAGGAGGGCACCCCGTTTGGCTGGGGTCTGTGGAACCCGAAGTCGCGCATGCCCCTGCGGGTGGTCAGCCATTCGTTAGAAACCATCGACGAAGCGTTCTTTGAGACCGCCATCCGGCGTGCCGCCGCGCTGCGCCGTGACATCCTCAAGCTTGATGCCGACACCGACTCGTACCGTGCGATCCACGGCGACGCGGATTTTCTCCCCGGCATGGTGGCCGACAAGTTCGCCGACGTGCTGTCGGTGGAACTCACCAACCTCGCCGCATGGCAACGGTTGCCGAAGTGGCTGCCGCTGCTGCACGAATGTTTTGGCACCCGCCGTCTGATAGTGAGCGTGGACCCGGACCTGGCCCGCATCGAGGGGATTCCGCGGGTTGGGGGGGCGGTGTCCGGCAACATCCGCTCCGTCAAGATCCGCGAACACGGCATTCGTTATGAAGTCGATTTCAGCGAGGGCCACAAAACCGGTTTCTTCTGCGACCAACGCGACAACCGGAAAAAATTCGGTGCGCTGGCGGCCGGGCGGAGTGTGTTAGACCTGTGTTGCTACACCGGCGGTTTTGCGATTGCCGCGGCGCTGGGCGGGGCCACTGAGGTCACCGCCATTGATCTGGATGAAACCGCGGTGGCGATGGCCAAGCGCAACGCCAACCTCAACTCCGCCAAGGTCAAATTCACCCATGCGGACGCCTTCACCTGGCTGCGAACCATGATTGAAAACGGCCGCAAATGGGACCTTGTCATGGCCGATCCGCCGAAGTTCATCCACGGCCGCGAGGACGAACTCGGGGTTGCCAAGTACGCCGACCTCAACAAGCTCGCGCTGCAACTCGTGGCCCCGGGGGGACTGTTTGTCACCTGTTCCTGCTCGGGTCAGTTAGGTGCGGGCGAGTTCGAACGCATCGTCATCACTTCCGCCCACCGCCGCGACCTGCGGCTGCAAACCTTTGATCGCACCGGCGCCGGTCCCGATCATCCCACGCTGTCCAACTACCCGGAATCGCGCTACCTCAAGGTGCTGTGGTCGCGGGTGCTGTGACAGGATTCGTGCGGTCGCAGGCCTTGTAGCGGCGGTCTATGACCGTCGCGGAGCATGCAGCGCCTTGTAGCGGCGGTCTATGACCGTCGCGGAACATGCAGCGCCTTGTAGCGGCGGTCTATGACCGTCGCGGAGCATGTAGCGCCTTGTAGTCGCGGAGCATGCAGCGCCTTGTAGCGGCGGTCTATGACCGTCGCGGAGCATGTAGCGCCTTGTAGCGGCGGTCTATGACCGTCGCGGAGCATGCAGCGCCTTGTAGCGGCGGTCTATGACCGTCGCGGAGCATGTAGCGCCTTGTAGCGGCGGTCTA